>NZ_JBHTLD010000031.1:0-27709 GCF_042678745.1 Pontibacter rugosus
CTGTGTCTTTGCATAATTCGTTGTTAATAAGGTTTTTAATTGTGTTTTCTGATGACGCATGAAATTTAAAAAGCAGGAAAAAATTATAAGGCTACATGATTATTTTGTGCTGACAAGTATAAATTGCAATAGATAAACTCACACACCTATGACAGAGCTGGGCAGAAAACTACAGTTAAAAGCAGGGCAGCAGCTACTGTTGCTTTGTGCTCCCGAAGAAGTGGAGCAGCTATTAACAGAAGAAGCTTATACTATAGTTAAAGCAGAGAAACCACCAGCAGATGCCTTCGGTGCCGCACTGATATTTGTAGAAAGCGAGGAAGAGCTGGCGCAGCAGGTATTACCCCTACTCACTCTGCTAAAGGCACAGGCTATACTTTGGGTGGCTTATCCTAAAAAATCATCTGGTCTTAAAACGGAACTTACACGCGATAGTGGCTGGCAGTTACTAACGGAAGAAGGCTTTCAGGCTGTGCGGCAGGTGGCAATAAATGAGGTGTGGTCGGCGCTGCGGTTTACTGAAAAATCAGAGCGTAAGGCAGCTTCTACTTTTGGCCAGGACATGCCCGGGATAGACCGCAAAGCCAAGACGGTGGCCATGCCGGAAGACCTGAAACTGGCGCTGCAGGAAGCAAAGCTGTTAGGTGTTTTTGAGAAAATGGCTTTCACGCACCGCAAAGAGTATGTGGTGGCAGTGCTGGAGGCCAAGAAGCAGGAAACGAGAGCCCGTCGTATTCTCAAAACAGTGGCGAAACTCCAAGAGAAACAAGTAAAAGTATGAGTAGTGACCAGGTATAAAAAGAGAAGGCGTGCCATTATTTGCCACGCCTTTTCCTTTTATATGAATGAAAGAATTACTGAATGGTTACAGGGAAAGTTGCCTGCACGTCAGTTTCACCTTTGTTTGCGTCGCTTGTAGCTCCTTTTAATCCTGGCTGGTGCTTTAACGTAACCGTAAGCGTGCCTGTACCCGCATTTGTAGTTGTTACAGTTGCCGTTAAACCTATTGGTCGGCCGTTCGCGTCTGTGTCTGTTTTAGTTGTTGATAGAAGTGTTGTTGGGTTAGCCACAAAGAAAACTTCATGATCAACACCTTCTTGTCTGATTTCAGGAGTGATATCACCTGCACCACCTGAGCGATCATCTGAAAAAGTGATAACGGCATCATAAGTAGTACCTGCAGT
The DNA here is from genome assembly GCF_042678745.1 of Pontibacter rugosus. Taxonomy (NCBI): domain Bacteria; kingdom Pseudomonadati; phylum Bacteroidota; class Cytophagia; order Cytophagales; family Hymenobacteraceae; genus Pontibacter; species Pontibacter rugosus. The sequence continues at coordinate 1,185 of NZ_JBHTLD010000031.1, forward strand.
CAGGTTTAATGGACCGACAACAGGAGCATTGCCTCCGGGGCCATCAATATCAGAATAGGTAGCTGTTACTGGCTGGGGTGCTTTACCTTGTGACACAAGCGATATCGTCATGCTGGTGATCATCTCTCCTTCCTCTACTGGCTCTGGATCATCATCGCTGCAGGCAGTTGTGAATAATAGTGAGCCTAACAGAAAAGCAGCAAGATAAGGTCTAAATAGTTTTTTCATGATATTATAGTTTTAGATGATACAAAATACGGTGTTTAAATTTAAATGATACTTAATATTCCGCTTAGCTAAAATCAAGCGGTATCCTGACGCGGAACATCAATAATCTGCCGGGCTCATCAGCGTAGTAGCGCAGCTTGTTCAGGTATTCGCGGTACACGGTGTTGAGAAGGTTGTTTCCTGTTATGCCTATCTCAAAAGATTGCTTGCCAATATGCAGCGTAGTACCTGCCTCTGCGCGAAGCAGGAAATATGCCTCCGGAGCCGGTGCAAAGTCCTGCTCCGTTTTAGTTGGCACCCGTGACTGCCCCATTACCTGATCTCCTCCAACAGACAAATACGTTTCTGTTACTCTTTTGCCCTGGCCGTTATGGTCAAATTCATAGCGGAGGCTATTGCTGAACCTATTGGCAGGCATGAAGATCAAATAGTCATTGGTGTTAAGGTTCTTGGCAAAAAGCAGTGATGTTTTAGATTCTACTACAAGCCCTGGCACTAACTTATAGCTTAGGCTAAGGTCTGCACCGCGTAAGGCAGCATCAGTCTGCTTATACTCAAAAGCAGGGAAAGCGCCGCGTATAGTCAGCACCGGCTCCGGCAGAGGTGCCAGGTAAATAAAATTGTTGATGTAATTCTGATACAAACTCAGCTTGCCATTTAAACGGGCATTGTTAAAATAATCTACAGATAACTCAAAGTTATAGGCCTGCTCTGATTCCAGTGTTGGGTCCCCTACCTCATAGGTGGCGGCGCTGTGGTGAACGCCTTCGCTGAAGAGCTCGTTCGCACCAGGTGCACGCCATGCAGAAGTGGCGCTCAACCCAACAGAAAGATGGTAACCTACATCATAAACTGCGCCCAAAGTACCGGAAATATTGTTAAAATTGTATGTAGGCTTGATCAAGTTATTGTTACCTTCAAACGTTTTTACCAGTAGGTGCTTGTAATCGTACCGAACGCCGGCCTCTAACTGCAACCTGTCTTTCCGCCATTTTTCTATCGCAAAAACACCTGCCGTTACACCCGTAAACTGCGGAAGAAAATTGCTGTATTTACGGGTATTGCGCTGGTAAATAGTGCTTATACCTACAGAACCTGTAAAATTGCCAAGCGGCTTATGCTGAAAAACAGCCTCTGTCGTATGTGTGTTGAGCGTTAGCTGCAGCGATGGAAGACTGCTTTCACTGCGGCGCACATCATACTCTTCGCGGATGTTGCGTTGCCACCCGTACACAAATTCCAGTTTACCTGCCTCGCCTAATTGCCAGTAGCCCTTGGCCTTGAGCAAACTGTGCTGCACATCCTGGTAAGGGCGGTTTATATCGTACGTAAACGCAGCATTAGCAGCATTGCTAGGCTCGCCCCTTTCTATTGCCTGCAGCAAATCCGACAGGTTACCAATGTGCGATTCTTTCAGGATGCCTAGCTTGGTGTTAAACTGGCTGAAGTATACCTCCGCACCATACGTTTCTTTTTTATAGCCGACTGCTGCTGAAAAATTCTGCTCTTCCAGGCCTGTGTTCTCCAGGTAGTAGTCAGGCGTTTTAGAATTACCTGCTTTCTTAAAGGTGCCTTGCAAGCGCCAGCTGAGCGGCGGAATGCCTGCTATATTGCCATTTACAGTGGCAGAGGAAGCTAACTGGCGGTTATTGGTGCTGCCCAGCAAGTATACTTCGCCATCTACACCTGGTGTAGTACGCAATGGTTTAGGCTCTACTATAATCACTCCTCCGATAGCATCAGCTCCATAGCGCACACCTGCTGCGCCTTTTATCACCTTCATTTCTGAAGCCACAAAAGGGTCAATCTCCGGCGCATGTTCTGTGCCCCACTGCTGCCCCTCCTGCCTTATGCCATTGTTTAGTAGCAGTACACGGTTGCTGTGGAGGCCATGTATCACAGGCTTCGAAATAGTAGGGCCGGTTTGAAGCGTCGTAACACCGGCAATTCCCTTTAATGTCTCCGCAAGTGCTAGCCCACGTGTTTGCTCCAGCTCCCGGCCACTTATCGACTGCTGCGATTGAGCCGTTTCTCGTAGCTGAGAGCCTGTTATCTCTACGGTGCCTAGTGTTTGGGCGGCTATGTGCGGCTGCAGGTCTTTTACAGTTGAGTTAAATAACCTTACAGTATACTTTTCCGCTTCGTAGCCAACATAGGTAACCAACAAAGTATAAGTGCCCTTGCACAGGTGATGGAAGTGGTAATTACCATAAGCATCGGCAATGGAGGTGCTGTTTAGCTCCGGTATATGCACGGTAGCGCCAACCAGAATCTCCCTGGTGTCATGGTCCAGCACCTTGCCTGATAAAGTAAGGCCACAGTCTTGCTCGGCATCGCCAGAAAGCGGTGCCGGAAGTGTTTGTGCCAGCAGTTGCGGTGTTGGCAACAGCATCAACACTAGCGCCAGTTGTTTTAATGTACTTCTGATTATCAACACGTTTTCGGTTCCAGCAATAGGTTAGCGGTAGCCATAAAGTATAGCTACACAACTCTGCGAGCCATCAACAGGCATCCACAAGAAAGCTTTTAGTACAGATAAAGACAGCACAGGTGCAGGCCAGATTTAGATGATAGAGCCGGAACAGGTGCCTTTGCTGAGAATTAGGCCACAGGTGGGCCCCGAAGGTAATGGAGTACGTTGCTGTTACTCTGCCAGCTATAGAAGTAGGTGGCAGTAAAAACAGCAGGATGTATAACAGGTGTAAAATCAACAGAAAGCGTAGTGCCCTGGTATGGAGTATTAAATACGTCCTCTACCTGGCAATGCTTATGTTTCATGCCAACCTGTGCCTTGTGGTTATCGGTATGGTCGGTGTGAACAGTATGCGTGTGCGGGTGCAGCTCCTGGATTAGAGCATCCGGAACCATGGCTCTGCAAAACAGTAGCAGCAGGGTTAGGGCGATATAGTGAGTATAGCGGTACACCTTCAGAATACGAACATAAGCATTTATACTTTAAATTCCACAATGTTGCATTTAGAATTTGCCAATTCCTGATCAAAGCAGGTGAGCGAAGTATAAAACCTAGGCAGAAGTTGGCCTGTTCCTCTCTCTATACTTTACATTTTGTGTCTTGATTTCAGTGCGAGCCCTTAAAGTATGGCTGAATTCTGACAACCTGTCACTACTACTGCCTCTGGAACAGGATTTGAAAGCATGCCTGAAGTATAAAGAGCAAAAGATTAATCTAACATATAAAGTATAGACAATGGAAGAAAGAGGTAATATCTCCATCCACACCGAGAATATTTTTCCGATTATTAAGAAGTTCTTATACTCCGACCACGAGATCTTCCTGCGCGAGTTGGTAAGTAACGCCGTAGACGCCACGCAGAAAATGAAGCGTTTGTCGTCAATCGGTGAGTTTACCGGTGACCTGGGCGAATTAAAAGTGAAGGTGGCTGTTGACAAAGAGGCTAAAACCATCACCATTTCGGATAATGGTATCGGTATGACAGCCGAAGAGATCAAGAAGTATATCAACCAGATTGCTTTTTCAGGTGCTACCGAGTTTGTGGAGCGCTTTAAAGACACTGCCGGCGAAAAAGACCAGATCATCGGACAGTTTGGTTTGGGTTTCTACTCTGCCTTTATGGTGGCAAGCCGCGTAGAGATCATTACCAAATCTTTTAGAGAAGGTGCTGAGGCAGCCCGTTGGGATTGCGATGGCAGCACAGAGTTTACCATCACATCAGCGGAGCGCGAAGAGCGTGGCACTGATATAATCCTGCACGTGGCCGAGGATTCTGAAGAATTCCTGGAGCCAATGCGCATCCGTACTATACTTGATAAGTACTGCAAGTTTTTACCGGTGGCGGTAGAGTTTGAGGGTGAGGTAATCAACAACCCGAACCCAATCTGGACAAAGCAGCCAGCTGACCTGACAGAAGAAGACTATAAGGAGTTCTATAAAGAGCTTTACCCGATGGCTGAGCCGCCATTGTTCTGGATTCATCTGAACGTAGACTACCCGTTCAACCTGACAGGTATTCTATACTTCCCTAAGCTGAAGAACGATTTTGAGGTGCAGCGCAATAAGATTCAGCTGTACTCACGCCAGGTATTCATTACCGACGAGGTAAAAGATGTAGTGCCTGAGTTCCTGATGCTACTGCACGGTGTAATCGACTCGCCGGATATCCCGCTGAACGTAAGCCGCTCCTTCCTGCAGGCCGACTCCAGTGTGAAGAAGATCAATACCTACATCACTAAAAAAGTAGCTGATAAGCTGAGCGATATTTTCAAGAAAGACCGCGAAACGTTTGAGAAGAACTGGGACGATATCAGCGTGTTTGTGAAGTATGGTATGCTGAGCGACGATAAGTTCTATGAAAAAGCGAAAGACTTTGTGCTGCTGCAAAGCACCGATGGCAAATACTATACTATAGAAGAGTATAAAGCACTGGTACAGGCTAACCAGACTAATAAGAGTGAGCAGCTGGTGCTGCTGTATACTTCGGATGCGGAGAAGCAGCATGCATTTGTAGAGGCGGCACAGAGCCGTGGCTACAATGTGCTGAAGCTGGATTCTGTAATCGATAGCCACTTTATCGGAATGCTGGAGCAGAAGCTGGAGAAAACTACGCTGAAGCGCGTTGACTCAGAAACCATTGATAAATTGGTGGAGACGGACGAGACGAAGGAAAGCGTGCTGAACGACACCGAGAAAGAAGAGCTGAAGACGGTATACGAGCAGGCAATCAATAACAAGAACATGACCGTAGAGGTGGCTCCGCTTGCCCCGGATGATGCCCCGGTGGTGATCACGATGCCTGAGTTTATGCGCCGCATGAAGGACATGAACCGTGCAGGTGGCGGTGGTATGATGTTTATGGGCGAAATGCCGGACATGTATAACGTAACCATCAACGCGAACCACGCCTTGAACCAGCGTGTATTGAAAGCCGAAGAGAAAGACAAACTGGCTCGCCAGGCATTCGACCTTGCCCTGCTTTCTCAGAACATGTTATCCGGTGCTGCTTTAACAAGCTTTGTGAAGCGCAGCTTTGACCTGATGACGCAGGAATAAAAGAGACACAGGACGCAAGTAGCAAGACACAAGATTTTTCTTGAGGCCTCTCTATAGAAGCTTGCAGCAACTATAGAGAGGCCTAAGTTTATCGCTCTATGGTTGCTATCTATAAAAGCACGAGCTACAAACTTGCGCTAGCGTAGAAATTAGAGCCGAACTGTAAGAAAGCTCCCGTTATTTGATTTATGCGCCCTCCCTAACAGATCGAAGGAAAAGCTTTTCCAGTTTTTCCGTGAGGCGCCTTGTATTGATGCGGTGCCCGGAGGGCAGCTTCAATACACAGCGGCGAGTGGGAAAACGAGCTCTCGCGAGCTAGGAGCGATCCAAAGCCTGAGGTGGAACATTAGGTAGGTGTGAGCTGGAGGATAGGCGGCATCTAGAGAAGATAGCTTGTTACCAGTTGTAAAATCAGAAGCTACGCTAGCTTAGAATAAAACAGCATTATAAAATATACCAACAGTTTTATACTAAGGCAGTGCCCGCTTGGGTGCTGCCTTTTTTGCTTTATCAGCCATAAGTATAAAATGAAACTTACCAGCGGCACCTGTAGTTATAAGGGGCAAAACAGCATATTGGGCTTATACTTATAATGTGCATCTTTACGTTGAGAAAATTAAAGAAGTGCTGGTTCGCCTGGTAGTTATTCAATCATTCAAAATTCAGTCATTCAAAATTGAAAAGGTCGGTTTATACTTTAGTGATAGGTGTTATGCTCTTAACGCTTGGTGGCTGTAGCCAGCCTAAGTGGAACAGCGACTATAACCTGGACAAAGCACAGCTGAAAGATAAGAGCAAGGTTACTGCTCTTGCCGCTGCCGATACTACCATGCCTACGGTGGAAACCAGAAATCCGCTGGAGGATGAAATAGCTGAGAAAGCAAAGAAAAAACGAAAGCAAAAGCGAAGCAAACGCGAGTTTCTGGGCTATAAAGTTAAGCGCGCCTATACTAAAACAGGTGGCCGCTCCAAAGAAACTATTGAGCTGTTTAGCTATTTGCCGGAGCACGAGGAACCCAATCCTTATGCGCCTTTCAAGTATTATTATGATACTAAAAAGAACAAACTAGCACGCTCAGGCTCTAACGTAGAAGACACAGACCGTTACAAAGTGCTACACGGCCCTTATAAAAAGACGCTCAACGACGAGGTAGTGGAAGAGGGTTACTTCTATGTCGGCACCAAACACCTGCGCTGGGAAAAATACCGCAACAACGACGATCATACCTTAGTGGATAAGGAGCACTATGATAAAGGCTTCCTGCGGGATGCCGTTGTGACGTACTATGGCGACACCAAAAAAATAAAAGAAGTGATTCCGTATGAATATGGGGAAGTGCAGGGCACCTACTACCGTTTTTATGAGAATGGGCAGCTGGAGTGGAGCGGACAATATCAGAAAGGCCGTAAAGTAGGCGTTTGGATAAACTACTATGATTTCCGTAACCGCCGCCATTACGAGTTTCAGTATCCAAAGACACCTTACGAGCCACAGGCAGCTCCTGTACTTGTAAAGGAATACGACCGGCATGCCACACCTATCTTTGAGTTAGGTAAATTCGATAAGCGCTCGCAGGCCAGCAACCGCTAGTGAAAAGCATCCTTTATGTGATGTATTGTTGGTGGTGCCGTAAGCGTGACAGAAATAATATCGAACCGTGCTTCGTGCTGCCAGCCTTGCTCAAGTATAAACGCGTCGGCAGCACTCAGCAGTAGCTCTTCTTTGCGGCTATTAACCGCCTCCTCCGGATATCCGTACCTATCACTGGTTCTTGTTTTCACCTCCACAAACACCAGCAGGTCATTTTTCTGCACGATAATATCAACCTCTGCGCGTTTGTACCTATAGTTCTGATGCAGCACCGTATACCCTTGCTGCTGTAAATAAGCCGCTGCCAGGTTTTCGCCTGATTGGCCGGTGCGGAGGTGTGCATTTGTTTGAGAACCCATAGAAATCTTGTACTTTGCGGGCAGCTAAGGCTGCTCTGCTATAAAATTACCAAAACTATGAAACAACTAGTTGAGAAGTTTAGTGAGCAGTTGCGCCATGCTATGGAAATAGGTGAGCGTGCCGCTGTTACCTTCCGTGGCCCTGCTTATAGTAATGTAGTTATAGTGGGCATGGGTAGCTCTAGCGTGGCTGCCAATCTGATACAATGTTACGTAGCAGATAAGCTTTCGGTGCCGGTGGTGTTGTGCAAGGGCTATAGCCTGCCTTCTTTTGTAGGGGCTAATACATTGGTTATTGCTGCGTCTTTCTCAGGTAACACAGAGGAGGTTATAGCCGTGGTTCGTGCGGCTTTGGGTGCCGATGCCGCTGTTGGTTTTCTGACTGCTGGTGGAGAGCTTCTCCGCATTGCCGAGGAACACCATGTGCCACATATTAGACTGGACGAGGAAGCCGCGCAGCCGCGGGCATTGCTGGCTTATGCAGTAGTTGGTCTTTTATACTTGCTGCACCATGCCGAGCTGTTGGATGATACCTTTAAAAGAGAGGTGGTGCAAAGTATAAACCTGCTGGAAGAGCAGGCAGGAAGTATAAAAGTGCAGGCAAGTGCGTTAGCAAGTGCCATGCAGTGCAAAATTCCGGTATTGTATGCCAGTAATACTTTTGAATCGGTTGCTTTACGCTTACAGCAGCAGCTTAATACAAACGCGAAGCAACTGGCGCACGTCAATGTTTTCCCGGAGATGAGCCACAACGAGGTACAGGGATGGCAGCACCCGGCAGAACTATTCGGGCAGCTGGCTGTTCTTTTTATCAAAACGGGATATGATAACCCGCGTGTTAAGTTGCGCATGGAGCTGGCAAAGCCAATTCTGAAGAAAAAAGTGCAGGACGTGCTGGAGATCGAGGCAGTGGGAGCCACTTTTCTGGAGCAGGCATTCTACCTCATCCACCTATTCGACTGGGTTTCTGTTTACATGGCGGACCTGAACAAAGAAGATCCGGAAAGCAACGAAGCAATAGATTACCTGAAACGAGAACTTTCTAAAGTATAACGTGCAGAAAAATACTGAAATATTATTCGAACACCTGGGCTTGATGGACTATAAAGAGGCCTGGGAGTATCAGGAGAAGCTCTTTAACAGCATTCTGGACCTGAAAGTGCAGAACCGTAAGGCAGAAGCCGATGCGCAGGAGCTAACTCCAAATTACCTTCTCTTCTGTTCACACCCACACGTGTACACCCTTGGCAAAAGCGGGCACGAAAGCCACCTGCTGCTGAACGAAGAGGGGTTGAGTGCTAAAGGAGCTACTTATTATAAGATCAACCGCGGCGGCGATATCACCTATCACGGGCCAGGGCAGCTGGTAGGCTATCCTATACTTGACCTGGAAAATTACTTTACAGACATACACAAATACCTGCGCCTTCTGGAAGAAGCTGTCATACTTACCCTGGCTGAGTACGGCATTCCATCAGGGCGTATACCGGGGCTTACCGGTGTGTGGCTTGACCATGAAGAGCAGAAAAATCCGAGAAAGATTTGTGCCATGGGTGTAAAGTGCAGCCGTTGGGTAACCATGCACGGCTTTGCCCTTAACGTAAACACAGACCTTGACTACTTTGGAAACATTGTGCCGTGCGGAATTTCTGATAAAGCAGTAACTTCGCTGGCAAAAGAACTGGGCCGCGAGCTGCCAATGGCTGAGGTGGAAGAAAAAGTATTGAAGCACCTGGCGCAACTGTTTGGTGCCGTGATCACAAAAGCAACGCATGAAGAAGGATATTGATTTCGGAACAGTAGAGGGAATATCGGTAGCCATAGCCGCCACACCGACTCCAGAGGGAGAGCCAACCTGGGATGTATACTTGTTGAACAACAACGCTTTCCCTATTGAGAATGTACTGGTTACCTCTAAAGGATATGGTGTGATAGACGGAAACGAGGTGAAAACATCGGTGCTACGGCACATGTTTGAGCGTGTGGAAGCCAAAAGCTTTGTGCAGGTAGAGCCAATTGACCCAGCCATCTTCCACATCAACAATGAGTATTGGGTAAGCTACTATATTGATCGCCAGATATTTGACAAGAAGTTCGTGTTTGTGCCAGACTCCGTGGTAGAGGAAAACCTGATTGATATTAACCTGCTGCAGATGCGGGGTGTATTACATTCTTAATGTAAGTTTGCACTAGCGCTTATCTTGTACAGGTATGGCTGCTAGTAAAACTAAAAACAACCAGTCCACCAAACGCTTACAAACAATATAGTGCACAAGGCTTTTGAACAGTATCGCCTTATTTTTTTGGCGTTAGTTATAGTATGGCTAGGTACTGCCTTGGTGCCTGTGCAGGGGCAAGTGCTGCCGCTTGAACAAAAGAATACCATTACCAGCGACTGGATGGTGCAGCGGGAAGGCGAGACGCAGCTGGTGCCATACATAGCGGGTATTCACGATAGCTATAATGCGCTTCATCAATGGCTGCCTGTGTCGCAGGCACAGCCTTTTACGATTGCCTTTGCAGCTCCGCAGGATCTGTGCCTGTTTTTAAATAACAAGCTGATTTTTAAAGCAGATTTTGCCGCAAACTATACGCTAGACATCACCAAGTACACCAAAGGGGTGGAGCCTGTGCAAGGCAAATACCTGCTTACGGTATGGCACCCACAACAACAGCCAAACATCCGCTCTTTCAAAAATACGTTAAGTGAGTCTGGTGTGGCAAGGAGTCCAAACCAACGCCCCTTTTCTATCCAGGTGCGGGAGTATGTCAATCAGAATGCCTTTATTTTGTTTATGTTGCTGATAGGGCTGTTGTATGGCATATTACGTGTAAACTATCCGGCTGATTTTCAGCAAATGTTTAGTTTTAACCGCTTCTTTGACTCCAGAAGGTTAGAAGATGTGTACGCTACTAAGCCCGTAAGCTCTGTGTCGAACATGCTGTTTCTGGTGGCATTCTCTCTGTCGCTTGCCTTACTGATAGCTGCTATACATACCAATCTGCAGCATGTGAAGCTATTCAACAGGCTTTTCCCAGTATCAGAGTCTGACATTACCACAAAAATTATTTTTTATACGCTGCTGGTTTTTGGAGTGGTGTTATTTAAATATCTTTTCCTGAAGGTCATGTCCTTTGTTTTCGGGCTGGAGGAGGTTGTGCAGCTACAGTATGTGGAGTTTATTCGGTCTCTGCTGTTCCTGGGGCTGTTTTTGCCGGTAGTGATGCTCTTATACCTTAGCCTGAACATGCTGTTGCCTGAGATAATTGTATTGGTATCCAGCCTGGCCGTCTCTTTTGTATTGGTTATCACGGTACTGCGTGTGTTTTCAGCTGTAAATAAGAAAGCGTCTGTGCTTAATTTGCATTTATTTTCGTACCTTTGCGCCACAGAAGTGATTCCGCTGGCCATTATGCTAAAGCTGATCGTTTTTAACTATTAAAAACACGTGCAGCGGCCACAGCGGGCATTGTAGCAGGTGACTTTTTTATTAACCGCATCATTTTACTATGGCTGAAAGCAAAGCAAAGGGCTCTGCGAACCCTGAGAGATTCAAGTTTCCAATAAAGAGTATACTGGTTACGCAACCACAGCCTACCACTGATAACTCTCCTTATCTATCTATTGCCGAGAAGTATGACATAAAAGTCGACTTCAGGGCCTTTATTGAGGTGGAGCCAGTTCCTTACAAGGAGTTCCGTAAAGACAAGGTGGACATACTAGCGCATACTGCTGTTATTTTCACGAGTCGGAACGCAGTAGACCATTTCTTTCGCATCTGCCAGGAAAGCAAGATAGAAATGCCGGCCGATATGAAGTACTTCTGTATTTCAGATCAGACGGCTTATTACCTGCAGAAGTACATCACGCTGCGCAAGCGTAAGTTGTTTGTAGGCGAGAAAACGGCTAAAGACCTTTTCGAGGTGATTAAGAAGCACAAAAACGAAACGTTCCTGTTTCCATGCTCTAACATCCGCAAAGAGGATATCCCGGAGTTCCTGACAACAAACAAGATCAAGCATACAGAGGCGATCATTTATAAAACAGTAGCTGCTGACTTGTCTGATCTGGATGACGTAACGTATGACTGCCTGGCTTTCTTTAGCCCCTCAGGCATTCACTCACTGTTCATCAACTTTCCGGACTTTAAGCAGAATAATACCCGTATTGCTGCCTTTGGGCCAACCACAGCCAAGGCTGTGCGCGATGCAGGCTTAGAACTGGATATAGAAGCACCTATGCCGAACGCTCCATCCATGACTGGAGCTATCGAAGTATACATACAAAACCAGGCGCAGGAGTCAAAAAAATAAGTTGCTGACGCAACTTTTACCCCTGTTTTCCATACTATCTAAAACGCAAACGCAAGTGCTGCCCCATGCGCACTCGCATTTGCGTTTTAGTGTTTAATACCTATATTTGGAAACAGTTATGTGCAAAAAAGCACGTGCACATCTTGCCTTCTTGCCGCCGCCTATGAAAAAGTTCTTACCCCTATTGCTGTTGCTTCTCATGTCAGTAGTATCTGCTATGGCACAGCAGCAGCCTCAGTTTACCCACTATGGGTTTAATGGTTTGTATATTAGCCCTGCCTACGCTGGTATCACAAACAGGCCAGAGGTTACCTCTATCTACCGTTACCAGTGGCTGGGGTATGATGCTTCTTTCGATAATGGCGGTTCGCCACAGACACTGCTCATTACAGCCAGTACACCTGTCCGGTTGTTGCACGGAGGGGTAGGGTTAACCCTGATGCGGGACAGGATAGCGAATACTACAGTGCTAACTACGGGACTCTCCTACTCCTTCCATATTAACATCGGGGAAACCGGAAAACTGGGCTTAGGCATACAGGGAAATATGAACAATTACAAGAAAGGCAGCTACCGCGCCAATGACCTGAACGACCCAAGTGTGCCTTTTAACAGCTCCGACACCAAGTATGATTTGGGTGCAGGATTATGGTATGAATCGGAGACGTTCTACGCAGGGGGTGGTATAACAAATCTCCTAAATGCAGAATATGAATTTACAAGTGAGGTAGGGGATGGCAAAGGAATTCTAATCGGAGAAAATCATATTTATGCCACGGTTGGTTACCATCTGCCCCTTACCCCTGATGTAACGCTTACGCCAACCGTGCTCTTGAAGCACGATACAGAAGAGTTCTCATTTGATGCAGGCGGCCGAATAACTTATTTAGAAAAATATTGGGTTGGATTGAATTATCGGCATGAAGAAGCTGTTAGTGCCCTTGTGGGAGTGTCTCTGTTACAGGACAATGCGCTGCGGGTAGGATATGCACTAGATGTAACTATTTTTAACAAGGCAGCGAAGGCTGCAACCTCACATGAAGTCATGCTGAACTACCGCCTGCCTGAGCCCGTAATAAGGTTCAAGCCTCCGGTGCGTACACCGCGCTACTTCTTTACAAGATAGAATGGTTATAAATTGTAATGTATTGTGCAGCTTTATTGGAGGTTCTTAAAATAGTACAGGAAAAAATTGTGATTTACGGGTATAATAATCAGCTTATTACCTCGTTCTAAAATTAAAAAATTGTGTTGTAGCGAATTGTTTTTTATTTATTCCTAATTCTCATATATTTGCTACACCCATAAAAGTGTACAAAATCTTATTACAGAAAATTTACTTTTTTATAGTCATCATGAATAGAATATTTAAGCTGTCTTCCTTCGCAATGGCGGTGGTACTGCTTGCAAGCTGTGGGATGGGACGTGGACCTCAAGGTGATCTTGTTGGTGCAGAGGACCGGCCGGAGTACAATCCGCAAGAAGTGCCGTACGGCATGGTAGCCTGCCCAGGGGGTACCTTCCATATGGGTCAAGCTGATCAGGATATTGCAGCGTCTATGGTAAACCTGAATAAGCAAGTAACGATTGGTGGCTTCTATATGGACGAAACCGAGATTACAAATAATGAGTACCGCCAGTTTATCAATGTGATGATGGAAGACTCTTTAGATGTGTTAGGTGAAGAGTTTGTAATGACGCAGCTGTATCCAGATACTACAGTATGGGTAAAAGACTATACTTACCACATGGGCGACCCGTTGATGGAATATTACTTTTCTCATCCGGCATTCGATGATTACCCGGTAGTAGGTGTGGATTGGTTTGCTGCCAAATACTTTAGTGAGTGGCGCACCAAGCATAAAAATCAGGCTAACGCTGAAGATGGAATGGCACCAATGCCAGCGTTCCGTCTGCCAACTGAGGCTGAGTGGGAATTTGCTGCCAGAGGTGGCCGTGATATGGCTGTTTATCCTTGGGGTGGTCCATACCTTAGAAACGGAAAAGGCTGTCTGTTAGCTAACTTCAAGCCAGGTCGTGGTGATTACTATAGCGATGGCTTTCAGTATACAGCGCCTGTAGCACAATACTTCCCTAATGATTTTGGCTTATATGATATGAGCGGTAACGTGGCAGAGTGGTGTGAAGATGCTTATTCTGATGCTACTGTTCCGATTGTATGGGACTTGAACCCAGTGTATCGTGATGATAACGAACCGCGCAAAGTTGTAAGAGGTGGTTCATGGAAAGATATTGCATATTTCCTGGAAACAGGTACACGTAACTTTGAATTTCAAGATTCTGCAAGATCTTATATAGGCTTCAGGAACTCTATGATTTATCTTGGACGTTCATCTGGTCGAGGCTTCTAATAATAGAATACGCTTTAGTAGAAATAACCAATAATAAACCAATCCCCTTTAATCCTTCAATTAATCGTTCACTACTTTAATTATTACAAAAAATGAGCAAAGCTAAAGGTCGCAGTTTCTTGTACGACGTATTGATGCCAAAAGTATATGGTCTTGGTGCAGCCGTCGTAATCGTAGGTGCGTTGTTCAAGATTCAACACTGGCCTGGTGCCGACATCATGCTGATCTTAGGTCTGGGTACTGAAGCACTGATTTTTGCGCTTAGTGCATTCCAGCCACAGCATGCGGAGCCAGATTGGGCAAGAGTTTACCCACAGTTAGCAGATGATTACGCAGGCGAAGCTTTAGTGCCAACTACAGCTGCTGTTTCTGCTGGTCCTTCTGTTACTGGTAAGCTGAATGATATGATGCGCAATGCAGACATCACACCAGAAACAATCAACAGACTTGGTCTTGGTCTTAATCGTTTAAGCGATACAGCTGCTAGCATGGCTGATATGAGCCAGGCAACTGCTGCAACTGAAGAATATACAGTTCGTGTAAGAACAGCTTCTGATCAACTGGATAAGATTAACACTGCTTACGCAACAACAGCTGATGCTATTTCTAAAATGGCTATCTCTGCTGCTGATGCACAGGAATATCATAGTCAGGTGCAGGGCATGACCCGCAATCTGGGTGCGTTAAACGCTGTATACGAAATGGAGCTTCAGGATGCAAATACCCATCTGAAAGCAATGAACAAGTTCTACGGAAATCTGAGCATGGCTATGGAGAACCTGACAGATGCCAGCAAAGATACAGAACAGTTCAAGCAGGAAGTTTCCCGATTAACACAGAACCTACACTCTCTGAACACAGTGTATGGTAACATGTTAACAGCCATGAAGGGTTAATCCTGTCCTTAACATTCGTTCTCAATAATAAGACAACACAGTTAATATAGTATAAAATGGCTGGAGGAAAAGAGACACCTAGGCAGAAGATGATCGGAATGATGTACCTGTTCCTGACCGCACTTCTCGCCTTGAACGTGAGCTCGGCTATCCTGTTAAAGTTCCAATTCCTGGATTCATCATTGCAGGAAGTGAACAAAAAAACAGTTAATGATAACGCCGGGGTAGTATCAAACATTCAAGCTGCCATTGCAGAAAATAAAACACCATCTGCAAATGACAAGCGCGTGCTACAAAGCGCACAAGATGTACGTAAACAAACATCAGAATTAGTAAGCTACATCGAAGGTCTGCGTCAAATGCTGATCGATAAGACGGGTGGCCCAAATGAGGATGGCACAGGCTATGCACAACCGGAGGGTAACGACATTGTCGCTATCAATATGATTGGTGCTGCCAGCAAAAATAACGGTGCAGCGTATGACCTGAAAGGAAAGCTAAACAATTACGCAAAATTCCTAAAGCAGTACAATCCCAATACACCTGATAAACTGGCTTTAGACGGTTCAGAAGATCCAGTAGCTTCAAACGATCCAACACAAAGACGTAAAGACTTTGCACAGTTGAACTTTGAAGAAACGCCAATGGTAGCGGCTCTTGCTGTTCTTTCTCAGAAAGAGTCAGAAGTGTTGAAGTATGAGGCCGATGCCTTACAGAAGCTTGCACAGCAGGTAGGTGCAGATATCATCAAGTTTGAGAAGATATTTGCCATGGCACGTGCTGAATCAAAAACAGTAGCTGCCGGTACCAAGTATACTGCAGAAATGTTT
This sequence comes from Pontibacter rugosus, assembly GCF_042678745.1. NCBI lineage: Bacteria > Pseudomonadati > Bacteroidota > Cytophagia > Cytophagales > Hymenobacteraceae > Pontibacter > Pontibacter rugosus. Next base: position 16,804 of record NZ_JBHTLD010000031.1, read on the forward strand.
ATCGCTGCGTCATCTAACAACATTACTCCAAAAATGTCCTTCCAGGGCAAAACAGTAAAAGTGGAGAATGGCTTAGGTAAAGTAGAGTTTGTTGCTGCAGCTTCTCAATATGATGCTGACGGTAACTCGAAGCAAACATGGAAAGGCCAGGTTACTATCAACCAAAATGGCAAAGACACTACATTTACAGTAACAGAAGACTACGTAGTTGCAAAGCCTGTAATTCAGGTGCAGTCTGCTTCAGTACAGGCGCTGTACTTCCAGTGTGCTAACGAGCTAAACATACAAGTACCTGCTTTAGGAGCTGTGTATGATCCAAGCTTTAGCGCCAGCGGTGGTTCTGCTGTAAAAGGTGCAAAGAAAGGCGAAGTAACAATCATCCCTAACTCTACAGAGGTAACAATCAATGTGAGTAGCGGTGGTAACGCAATCGGTAAAGAGACATTTAAAGTACGCCCGATACCTAAGCCAGAAATTGTAGCCTTAGTGAATGGAAAGCCAGTGGATGTGAAGCGAGGTGTTCCTGCACAATCTTTCAGAGCAGTTGAAATTCAGGCTGTAGCTGATGAAGGTTTCAAACAATTATTACCGAACGAAGCTCGTTATAGAGTTACGAAGTGGAGAGCATTCCTGGTACGTAACAACCAGCCTGTTGATCAGGGTGAGTTTAGCGGACCAACGGCTAACTTGACAAGCTTTGCCTCTAAGGCAAACAAAGGTGACCGTGTGGTAATCGAGGTTGTTGACGTGAAGCGTCTGAACTATAAAGGTCAGGCAGTGGATGTAAACGTAGGTAGCCCTAACTTCAACGTTCCTTTAAATTAAATTTAGAAGCTTACAAGGAGTATGAAACTAGTTAAAGTAATAGGTATAGCAGCAGGCATGATGTTCTCTGTTGGCGCCATGGCGCAGCAGGTGGCAAACACAGCCGCAAGCAATCCTTCGGCAAGACCTATTCCGGAGTCTGATGTTCTGTTCAAGAAAACAGTTTGGCGTAAACTGGATCTGCGTGAAAAGCAGAACAAACCAATGTTCTCAGAGAACAGAGAAATCACGAAGATAATCATTAGCGCAGTGAAGAGTGGAGAATTAACAGCTTACAGAAGCGATTCTCTTAACACGCCTATCACACGCGAAGAGTTTGTCGCGAATATGACTCCAAAGGAATCAGGTGGCGGTTTGAGTGATGAAGAACTTGCTGCTGGTTTCGGCCAAGCTGAAGAAGCGGATGATGCTTGGGGTTCTGCCCTTGGTAAAGATGCTGTTGCCACTTCATCTGCTACTCCTGTAAGCAATGAGTTTTTTCCTAAGCAACTTTATTTGCTGGAGCTAAAAGAGAACGTTGTTTTTGATAAGAAGCGCTCTCGCATGTATCATGATATTCAGTCGATCAGTATTAAAGTGCCTGCAACGCTAAACCCACTAGGATTTGAGCAAAACGTAGCTAGCTTTAAGATGAGCGATCTGGTACGCATTTTCCGTAACAACCCGGAAATGGCAATATGGTACAACGCACAGAATGATGCGCAGCACAAAAATCTAGCAGATGCGTTTGATTTGTGGCTGTTTAGTTCTTACATCACTAAAATATCTAACCCAGGCGACAGAGGCTTAGCGGATATCTATGGTGGTGGCAAGAAAGGACTTCTTGCTGCACAAGACGCTGCCGAAGCTTTGATTGAGTATGAGTATAGCCTGTGGAGCTACTAAGCAAATACACATAAGATAAATAAAAAAGGAGACTCATTTGAGTCTCCTTTTTTATTTATAGCTGGTACGCATCAACATTTGAAGTAACAAAAGCAGTGATTAATCCTGCGGGCAAACAAGCTTGGCGAAGCAACAAGAGGTACAAAAAACTATACTCCTTCAGCAGGATGCAAATGAGCATATATAATGGCAGCCTTAGCCTTTCCTACTTCAGTTGTAAGCTCATCGATTGTAAGCTCACGTAGCTTTTTAACTGACCTAAACTTCTGAAGCAAAGCATCCGCTGTGGAAGGGCCAATACCTTTTATATCGGTTAAACCAGTTTTAAGAGTTCCTGCATCGCGTTTACTACGGTGGAATGTAATAGCAAAACGGTGCGCCTCGTTGCGCAGGCGCTGTATCAGCTTAAGTGACTCCGACTTCTTATCAATGTATAAAGGCAGCGAGTCTCCTGGATAAAAGATCTCTTCCAGCCGCTTCGCAATACCCACTACAGCTATTTGGCCATAGATATTAAGGTCTTTTAGTGCTTTCACGGCCATACTTAACTGCCCTTTGCCGCCGTCAATGATGATAAGCTGTGGCAGTGGTTGGTTCTCATCAAGCAAGCGACGGTAACGGCGTGTCACGATCTCATACATAGACTCAAAGTCGTTGGCACCTACTACAGTTTTGATATTGAAGTGACGGTAATCTTTTTTGCTTGGTTTGCCATTTTTAAAGCAGACCATAGAGGCAACCGGATAGTCGCCTTGAAAGTTAGAATTATCAAAGCACTCTATCTGGCGCGGAAGCTCCGTCAGGCGGAGGTCTTTTTTCATTGTCTCCAGAACACGTACCTCCCGTTGTTCACTCAGGTCTTTGTTCTTTTCTTTTCGCCCTTCACGCTCTTTTCGCAAGTATAAAGCATTTTTGAGCGACAGGCTCAGGAGCTTCTTCTTATCTCCTATTTGTGGATAAGTAACAGATATATTGTCTAGAGGTAAGCTGATTTCAATATTCGTGATCAGTTCTCTGGAAGTGCTCTCAAATTCCTGCCGTAGCTGTATAATAACAGAGGCAAGTATATCAGCGTCTTCTTCATCAAGTTTTTTCTGAATCTCCAGCGACTGCGTAAGTATAATAGAGCCATTCATCACTTTCAGGTAGTTAATGAAAGCACACTCCTCATTGCTGGTAATGGTGAAGACGTCTATATTAGTGAGCGTATTACTAACCACTGTGGACTTTACCTGAAAATCTTCCAGCATGTCCAGCTTTTGCTTGAATTTATGTGCCAACTCATACTGGTAATCAGCAGCAGCGGCAGCCATATGTTCCTTAAAGTAGTTCTTCGCGACGGAGAGGTTACCGGAAAGAATGTTCTTGATCTGGGCTATGTTGGCGTTATACTCTGTTTCATCTACTAAGGCCTCACAAGGGCCTTTGCAGTTGCCGATATGATACTCCAGGCATACCTTAAACTTACCTGCCTGTACATTCTCCGGTGAGAGATTATAGGTGCAGGTACGCAAGGGGTACAGCGTGCGGATAAGGTCCAGCACAACATACATAGCCGTACCACTAGGATAAGGGCCAAAGTAGCGGGAGCCATCATTCTGCTTATTTCGCGTGGTGATAACTCTTGGAAATCGCTCGTTGATTATGCAGATATAAGGATACGTCTTACCGTCCTTCAGCAGAATATTATACTTGGGTTGGTACTGCTTGATAAGGTTGTTTTCAAGCAGAAAAGCGTCAGCTTCGGTGTCTACAATCGTAAACTCAATATCCTTGATCTGAGAGACAAGTTTAAGGGTTTTGCGATTGTGTTGGGTAGAGCGATTGAAATAAGAGCTCACACGCTTCCTTATATCAACCGCTTTACCAACATATATAATGCCCTTATCATCAAAGAATTTATAAATTCCAGGCTTATGGGGCAGGTGCGATATTTTCTCCTTCAGCTTTTCGTTTGCTGGCATAGGGTAATGAATTAGATTTCAGCGTCCAGGTCTATCTCTGTTGGTAAGTTCAGGAACTCATCTTGTTGCGTAGAGTCAATATTTACCCCATGATTATACTTGGCACAATCTAATTCTACCGATAAAGGCGTAGAAGGTTTAGGGAAAGGATCTTTCGAGACATCCAAAGACTTATCCTGATATACCTTCTGCATGAAAGCTCCGTAAATTGGCATCGCAAGTTTACCACCCTGTCCCAGGGCTAAGGTTCGGAAGTGAATCGATCTGTCATCGCCGCCAACCCAGGTGCCACATACCAAATCTGGCGTAACTCCCATGAACCAGGCATCTGAATAGTTTTGCGTAGTACCAGTCTTAGCACCCATTTCATTTTTGAGGCCATTGCGGAAGCGAAGGCCATAGTAAGCGGTACCACCAGGCTCAGCTGCTGCTTTCAGCATGTGTACCATCATATATGCTGTTTCTTCGCTTAGAGCTTCCACTGTTTTAGGAACAAACTCCGCTATAACATTGCCATGCTTGTCTTCGATACGCGTGATATAGTTTGGCTGCACCCATGTACCGCCGTTCACAAAGGTGCCATATGCACCAACCATATCATAGAGCGTAACGTCACTAGAACCAAGTGCCAAAGACGGGGTAGGATCTAAAGGCGTAGTGATACCCATGCGTTTTGCTGTTTGCGAAAGTGTCTCCGCGCCCAGCTTATTCACTAAGAAGGCAGATATTGAGTTAACAGACTCAGCCAAGGCTTTCCTTAACGTATACTTCTCGCCGCTATACTTGTTATTAGCATTATCAGGGCACCATTGCGTACCATCCGGAAGAGGAACACAGGTTTTAGTGTCTAACACTTCGTAGCATGGGTAGTAGCCATTTTCAATAGCCGCAGTATACAGGAAAGGCTTGAAAGTGGATCCAGGCTGTCGCGCGCCCTGCTTTACGTGATCATACTTGAAGTGCTGGTAATTAATACCACCCACCCAAGCTTTGATATGGCCAGTCTGCGGCTCCATAGCCATAAATCCGGTCTGCAAAAACTTCTTGTAGTACTTAAGGGAATCCATTGGGCTCATCTCCACATCCTTGTTACCATTCCACGTAAAAATGGTCATTGGTATCTTCTTATTGAGGTAGAAATTGATAGAATCCTGGTTATCCCCAAATTGCTCTTTCAGGCGGCGGTAACGCTCTGTGCGTTTGATCGCATTTTCTGCGTAATCCTTAATCTCTTTATTATTGCGATCTACCCAAGGGTTCCGTCCCTCCCAATGCTCAAAGAAAGCCTTTTGGCGGTCTTTCATATGTTCTGTAACAGCCTGTTCAGCGTGTTGCTGCATGCGTGAGTCAATGGTAGTATAAATCTTTAAGCCATCAGCATATAGGTCATACCCGTTTTCACGGCACCACTGGCGTAAGAATTTGCTAGCCTCAGTACGGAAGTATGGAGCCAAACCGATGTTCTGGTTCTCTACTCGGTAATCCAAAGCAATGTCATTTGTTTTAATTCTGTTAAACTCCTCTTCCGGCATAAAGCCATACTTCACCATTTGAGACAGCACCACATTTCTGCGATGCTTCGCGTTGCCAGGGTTAAACCGTGGACTATAGTAAGTCGGGTTTTTGAAAAGGCCAACAAGCACAGCTGATTCCTGTACTTCCAGGTCCTGCACATTTTTATTGAAGAACGTTTTAGCAGCTGATTTGATACCGAATGCATTACTGCCGTACTCGAAAATGTTCAGGTACATAACCAGAATCTCTTTCTTGGTATAAGACTGCTCCAGCTTTACAGCCATAATCCACTCTTTCGTTTTGTGGATCAGCGTGCGTAAGCCGGGTACATCGTTCAGCACACCGTTATTAAGGTCTTCGCCACGTGTTCTGAAAAGGTTCTTCGCCACCTGCTGCGTGAGCGTACTGCCACCGCCTTTAGACTGGCCGGTAAGTATGGCAGTTGCTACACGGGCCATGGCCTCCGGGTCAACGCCTGAATGGGCTTCAAAACGAATATCCTCTGTTGCCACTAAAGCATCAATAAGGTTTTGAGGCAGTTCTTCGTAAGATGCTGGCGTGCGGTTTTCCCTAAAATACTTTCCAAGCAAAACATTATCAGCGGAGAAAAGCTCTGAAGACAGTTCGCTTTTAGGGTTTTCTAAAGAACGCGTGCTCGGAAGCTCTCCGAACAGGTTCAGAAAGTTAATGCTGACAGCGTATATGTATATGATAACACCTAATAGGCCGCCAATAAAAAGCAACCAAAGGGCCGAGACAACCTTAGGGTAAGCAGGTTTTCTCTTAGGCAGTGTCTTTTGACTAGTAGACATGTAATTAATAATTGTTTTTAAAGAAGGTCAGGTAAGCTTCCAAGTCTTTCTTCTGTATGAACCTGTTGTAATTGGCAGAAGAGATGACAAAGGTAGTGAAATCTACGCCTCTGATTCTACCAACTGGTGCCTGTGGTGCTTTTTGTTTTATATTAAAAGATGTCGCCAAAGCCGGGTCTTGGAAAGCACGCATAACCAGCATACTTTGCCCATTCTGGTAACCTACAGAGTCTATAGCAAGGTTTTGTTTTTTATAGTAAGTACTGTTATACTTTTCATACTTCTGGATGATGTCTTTGAAGGCTGCAGCATCAGAAGGATAAATCAAAACAAAGTAAAAAGCAGAATCTGCAGTAGCGGTATAGGCCAATGGGTCTATAGCAGGTGCGTCCGGAGCGGCAGCAGGGGCTACAGGCACATCAGGTAAAGTAACCTGCGCCTGTAGTGTAGCTTGCTGTGGTTCCTGCACACCAACAGGTTCCGCTACAACAGGCTGCTCCTGTTGTGATGCCGGCACCCTTTCCTTCAACGCAGGAGCAGGCGTGGCTATGGATGCAGTAGCCTGTGCAATTTCTATGCTAACTTTTTCTTCAGGGGAGCGCTTGTCTATAGTTACTCGTGGTGTTGGGGCAGCAGGGGCATCTGTTCTTAGCTGGTTTTTGCTTTGCAGATCCTCGTAAGTGGCCAGCAACTGATTGGCTTTTGCCATTAAAGGGCTTCCCTTGTATTGGTTTTTGAAGCGGTTGAGCTTTTCGTACAGCACCTCCGGCTTTTCAGTACGGGCAGCTACCATGGCATCTAAATAAGCTATCTTATCCTGAATGTCGTTTAGGGGATATTGCCTGCTGATTTGATTGAGGAGCTGGCTCGTTTGGCTGAACTCTTGCGCATCAAAATGAGCGTAAGCAGAATCGTACAGCGCATGCACCAGCAGATTATCAGAAGCATTCTTTTTCATGAAATCTTCGTCTTCTATCAGCCTTGCATAAACTGTATTCGGAAACTGCCCTTTAATCTTGCTGAAGTATACTTGCTGCTGGGCTTCATTTCCGGTGCGGCCATACAGCAGGTACAGGCTGTAATAAGTTTCTGCGGCATGCTCTGTTAAGGGATACCGCTGCAGCAGCTGCTCATAGGTCTCTATCGCTTCGGCAGGTGCTTTCAGGTTTTGAGCATATATGCCTCCTAAACGAAATAAAGCCTCCTCTACCTGCCTTTCTGATCGCATTAATGCGGCAGTGGTTAAAGGTATATCCTGTAAATAGGTATTTACCTGTGCCTGCATCCGTTCCTGTGGCGTCAGTTCCGGTTCAGTAGCTGTGGCATCCGTGGGTGTAGCGGGGGTAGCGGCAATGTTTACCTCGCTCTGGTTTTCGCCCCGCGTGCGGATACGCCAGAAGTCCTGGTTAGGCCGATCGCCCCAGCGGCGGCTAAACTCAGCACGTGCGGTAGCCATAGCACTTGGGTTATCGAAATACCAAACGCCTCCTGTGCTGTTATTCGCAAGGAAGTCATTGCTGGCAACGTTTCTGTTCTGACGCGGATTCTGTCGTTCCTGTCGTTGCGCAAGCTGCTGCTTTTCCTGCTCCGCCACTCTTTTTTCCTCTTCTAACTGCACCAGTTGCTGCAGGTACTCCAGTCGTTCTGTCTCCGGCATTTTAGCCAAGCGTTGCAGGCTGTCCTGGGTTTGGATGGTGGTATACTGATTTGCAAAGTCAGCCAGAATATCGCGTCTTTCTGCCACGGCTTCGTACATTGCCGCGCTTTGTGGATAAACCTGCACGGCACTGTCATAATAGGCTGCTGCCAGGTTATACTTTTGCAGGTTGTCAAAATAAATCTCGCCGGCAGCTACATAACTATATGCGTTTTGGTTTGGCAGGGAGCCTGGGGTGCGTAAAGATAGGTTTAGGTAGTGGAGGGCTTTATCATACTGCTGCTGACGAAGCTCAAACTGCGCCATCTCATAGTATATCTTGTCGCGGTACTCCTTGTTCTTATCATCTCTTAAGAGCTTTCGGTAATATCCTTCAATTCTCTCTTTGTCGCCTTTATCAGCCAGCTCTGTTACCTGGCCCAGGTTAAGGCGGCTAAAAAAGCCTAAATCATAGGGCGGGTTATTGCGAAGTACTCTGCTATACTGCTTATTTGCTTCTTTATCTTGATTGGTAAGCTGGTAAAGCTGACCCAACGCATAACGCGCCTTCGACTGCGCATCTTTCTCCTCAAAATTGGGAATAGACAGCGCAAGGTTTTCAATCAGTTGAGTTGTGTCTCCTTGCAGACGATAATAATGCGCACGAGCTAAGTATAACTCTTTAGCATTAGCACGGTTCAGGCGTTCTTTGCGCAGATATTCTGACACCTGCTTAGCATTCTCCAGCTCGCCGAGTTGCATAAAAGAGCGCATAAGCCACACAAGTGCCTCATGCTTATCGTCCGCATCTTTGCTGTTGGCGTTCACATACTTGAAAGTGCGTACTGCCTCTGCAAAGTTTAACTCATAATAATTGGCTTTGCCAATCAGGTTGTAGCTGTTGTCAATCCACTTGCTGTTTTGGTGGTACTGTATCGGAAAAGAAGCTTTCTTTTTTATGTCCTCCAGGTCAGCGGCGGCGGCTTTTGCCGTAGTGGAGTCAAGTATGGGGTAGATGGGGAGTATCTGGCTGTAGTCGTATACCATCTGCTCTTCCTGCTTCTCCTCTAGCAGGCGCATCTTTTCCTTGGCCAGGAAATAGCCGTTATAGCGGGCAGTAGTGTTATGGTAGGCTTTGCTCAGCGGGTTGTTGCGCTCAGCAGAACAGGCTGCCAGTGCTAGTCCTGTAAAAATAAAAAGTATATGAAGGAGCTTCTTGTTCAAGGCAATAAGTTGTGCAGGGTGTTTTAGCACTCTATATAATTAATAGTTTAAAGTATAAACGTAGCGGCCTAAGTACAAAGTATGAAGATAGCGGTGGCAGGTATACATAAAGAAGTTGTACACTGGCCAACCAATGGCACCTTTTACAAAAATACGATAATCCACGGATAGTTTAGCAAGCGTCTGTTTTACAGCCTGCTATTGAACTATACAAAATTATAATTGGTTTCAGGCACGATATACTTTTGACGGTCTTGCATACTACTGCTGTTGGCATAATAAAAAGAAGTACCTTTGTAAACTTCTGAAGCACATGGATACATCTTCTGAAATAGAAAAGAAACCGGAGCAGCAAAGGCAGGATAATATCAAGCCTTATGTAAAGTACTCCGGTATGGCCTTTCAAATGATTGGCGCATTAGTAGTGGCGGCTTTCGCTGGCAAGGCGCTGGATGCATATGTGGGTAATCAGAAGCCATGGTTTACGGTAGGGCTACTGTTGATAGCAGTGGTTGCAACAATGGTATTGACTATTATATCAATCAATAAAAAGTAAAAGCGTGAAGTTTATCAGAAACTTGTCAATCCTGACGGCTGTGCTTTGTGTGATAATCGGTGCGCTGCTTCAGTTTACCGGATACGCCTTATTACATCCTTATATCTGGTACATCCTGTTATTCTTTGTGCTCATCACAGGTTTTACTTATTATCTGATACAACTGGGGTTTACGAACGACCCGGATAATTTTCAAGCCTATTACTTTGCCTCCATGGGGTTCAGGATGGTGCTTAGTATTGGCGTGATAGCACTCTATGCCTGGTTCTTTAAAGAAGGCCGGTTAAGTTTCGTTTTCAACTTCTTTGCGTTATATTTCCTGTTTACCGGGTTTGAAATTTACAGTTTGTTGGCTAACTTGCGGCCGAATTTGAGAGGGCAGGATTAACGGTAGGTCCTGCTTGTAAAATATTGCTTCTAAACCACTATTAATGAAGAGGTTATTCGTTCTGTTGTTTTCCTTTCTCACGCTAACAGCTTATGCTGATGCACCTGTGGAAGGCGGTAAGTTTCAGCCAGGTGAGATGATCACCCATCACATTGCCGATGATTATACTTGGCACTTTGCTGATGGTGTTGTGCTTTACCTGCCAGTTATCCTGGTAGATAACGGTGGGTTTAATGTTTTCTCCTCTCATAATTTCTATGACGAGAATCATGAAACGGTGCCTTATAACGGGTATGCTATAGAGCATGGGCATATTGTGCGTGTAAATGAAGCAGGTGAGCCCCTTGAAAATCACGCAGACCTTTATGATTTCTCTATAACTAAGAACGTAGCATCTATGTTTGTTAGTGTGGCATTGCTGTTTATTGTTTTCTTTATCATCGCGGCGCGTTACAAGAAGAATCCAGGCAGGGCTCCAAGTGGCATTCAGTCTTTCTTTGAGCCGATTATCATCTTTGTTCGTGATGAAATTGCTAAGGCAAACATTGGTCCGAAGTATGAGCGCTACATGCCATACCTGCTCACCGTGTTCTTTTTTATCTGGTTTAACAATTTGCTTGGTTTGATGCCAGGTGGTGCAAACCTTACAGGTAACATTGCTGTGACGTTGGTTCTTGCCTTGATCACGTTGTTAATTACGGTGTTCAGTGGTAATAAATCTTACTGGAAGCACATTTTTGCAACGCCAGGTGTGCCTGCGTGGCTGGCTCCGATTATGATTCCTGTGGAATTGATCGGTATCCTGACAAAGCCTTTCTCTTTGATGATACGACTTTTTGCAAACATCACCGCAGGTCACATTATCATCCTGTCCTTGTTTAGCTTGATCTTTATCTTCGAGAGCGTTGCTGTTGGACCACTGAGTGTAGCATTTGCCATATTTATGAACTTCCTGGAGTTGTTTGTGGCGCTTTTGCAGGCTTATATCTTCACGCTGCTTTCTGCCATGTACTTTGGTGGCGCAGTAGAAGAGCATGATCACGTAGACGATATGGGCCACGGAGACGGAGCACATCATTAATCTGAATTTTATTTTTTAAC
>NZ_JBHTLD010000032.1:0-27583 GCF_042678745.1 Pontibacter rugosus
CTTTTAGCATATCACCAGCTACCTTTTCGGTAAAAACTATATGAAACTTCGTAAAAACTAAACCCTTCGATTAATTCATAAATTATTACATATTCGATTAACTTTTAAAGAGAAATATCTCAGAAGTAAGTAGAGGTTTGGCACTGAAACTGAAAGAGAGTGGTGTTATGGACTGAGCTAACTTATTGAGAAAAAAAGAAAGCTAGCATAATTAAAGGTTAAAGGTTTTAGAAGTAGCAGTGAAAGCACTACTTTAGTTATAGTACAGCTGTTGCAGCTAAGCCAGCGGGTGCAGCAACTTGGAAATTAAAGCTTATACTTAACCATCTATACTTTGGCCATACCACCAAACAGCGCTTACTTCAGCCCCGGCGGCGACTGTCTTCATGCTATCCTCGAAAGTATAAACAACGCTAGCCACTCGCTTAAGATCTGCGTTTTCACGATCAGCGACGACCGTATTTCAAGGGCTATTCAGGAAGCGCATCGGCGAGGAGTTAAGGTAAAGATCATAACAGATAATGAGAAACTGTATGATTTGGGCTCTGACATCAGAAGCCTTGCAGAAGCTGGACTGCCTATACGTGTAGACATCACGCACAACCACATGCACCACAAGTTTGCGATCATCGACAACCAAGCCATACTTACCGGCAGCTACAACTGGACCCGCAGCGCAGCCAATTATAACCACGAGAACGTACTGATCACCCACGACCGCGATACAGTGCTTGCCTACCGTAAGCAGTTTGATTTGCTGTGGGAAGAGATGGTGCCTTTTGAGGAATAGCAGTTTTTAGTTTTATCCCACATACGCCCGTAGCTCCCGGTATACTTCGGCCAAACGCCTCGGCGGGAAATGCGCGTTAAGACCGCTCGGATTAGGCAGCACCCATACTTGGGTTGTTCCAATCATTAAGTCCTGCAGCCCAACTCCCTTACATTTCTGCCCGAAGGCAGCCTGATAAACAGAGATACCCAGCAGCGCCAGCACCTGCGGTTTGTATTGAAGCACTTTCTGCGCTAATTGCTCCCCACCCTGCTTCAGCTCTTCTTTGCTCAGGTCGGCGGCAGCTACGGTAGCTCTATCCACTACATTGGTAATACCAAAGCCTAAGGATAAAAGCTCCTGCTGCTCTTCAGGCAGGAACAGCCTGGGTGTAAAACCAGAGGCGAAAAGTGTTGGCCAGAAGCGGTTGCCGGGGCGGGCAAAGTTATACTTTACCACAGCGGTATAAACGCTCGGGTTAATGCCGCAAAACAGCACTTTCAGGTTCGGGGTAATTACATCGGGTACAGTTTTACCTACGGCAGCTGCTAACTCTTCTTTGGTGGGTTTGTATGCCATTTGATCCCTCGTATATTCTGTTTCAGGCGATGCCTTACACGGGCTAAACGGAACATCTGGCAACATAGGTACAGCACGAGAGAAAGACTAATCTTTACGAGAGCTGTAATTACAGCATGAATGTTACTCTTCTGGGCCTACTTCGTGTACATTGGTGATGAAGTATTTTCCGGAGTTGATACCATCTACCAAATCCTGAACGGTTTTTGTGTTGAAGACTTTCAGCAAATGATCACGGTAGGCCTTAATATCGTTGTGAAGAGGACAAGGGTGTTTATCGGAGCATTCTTTCATACCCATGCCACACCTTTTAAAGGACTCCAGCCCATCTATGGTACGCACTATTTCTAGTATACTGATATCGCTGGCGGGCCGGTGCAGGAAGAACCCGCCTCCCGGTCCTTTTACAGAAGCAATTACACCTTTGCGCACCAGGTCCTGAAGAATCTTCCCCATAAAGTGGGCAGGCAACTCCAACTCCCGCGCAATCTCCTTTATTCCTACCTTATGGCCTACGGCATCATTCATACCAATGTACACAATGGCACGCAGGGCATATTCTGTTGTTTTTGATAACATGTAATCTGCTTCTAAGCTTGCTATACTTACGCTGGCGAAGTTATGCTTTCTGGCCCAGTTGCCGCAGCCCCTCCTCCGTTATTTTGTGGGGACTCCACACAGGTTGCCACACCAGTTCCACCTTCACCCTAAGGTTCGGAAAGCGCTTGAGCAGAATCTGCTCCGCCGCCATCACAATGGTATTGCTCATAGGGCAGCCGGGGGTTGTCAGGGTAAGCTCTACTGTTAGCTGCTCCTCCTCCAGCGTTACCTTATATACCAGCCCAAGGTCTACTATGTTTATACCTATTTCAGGGTCGATGATAAACTTAAGTGTTTCGAAGACCTCTAGGCCGAGGTCAGGTGCTTGCGTTTCCATAGGTAAAAGGTTTAAGGTGATGTACTTTATGTAAGAGCAGTTGAAACACATTTACTAAGTATAGCAGCGCTGTGAGTGTAAACGCAATGGCACCCGCTAGTATAACTTCCTGTTGCCGCAGCAGCACACCTGCCACAAGCAGTACAAATCCGATCAGGTAGCTAATGTTCTGCCAACGTAGCAACGCGTTACTGTATAAATCTTTAGGGAGCGGTGTTTTAAAGCGTCCCACGTAGTCTTCGTAAGCGTGCATCCAAACGATGAATGGCAGCGTCTTAAACGTTTGCCCAAGTATAAGTGCACTCACAAACCCTAAGAACATCGAAATGCCGTACACCAGGTAAACCGAAGAAAGCAGTTGCTGTGGCAGGGCAAGGTTGCTGCTCACCACAAACACCAGGGCAAGCGGCAATGCCAGCAGACCCAGCGTCACAAAAGTTTGCTTCATCCCAAGGTCCACCTTCTGGCGCTGCATAGCCGCCTTGGCATCATGCAAGTATAACAGGAACAGCACTATGCCAGCCGCTACCAACACGGCACAAAACACCAGTAGCCCTGCCCGTAGCGCCATATGGTCGAAGATAAATAGTACCAGTCCTGCGTTTATCAGGTTATAGCACCAGTTTAGCTTTTTTGCGCCCTCTACGTGTGCCAGCAAAAACATCGGGATCAGTTTAGCACCTACACCAATAATGAGCAACAGAAACCAACCTCCCATACCGATGTGCGCGTGCAGCTTAAGGTAGTGCACATGTTCTTCTGGCAAAAAAGGCATTGAAAAGTTTACCGCCATCAGTAAACCTACCAGGCCTGTAGCCAAAAGCCAGATAGCAGAAGTCACAATAAAATCTGCCTCTATCGTCCATTTTGGAGCTCTTCTGGCTGTTTGGATAACGTTTATGTTGAACAACAAAAATGCTATAAACAAACAGCAGGCCGCCAGGTGCATCACAAAACCTACTTCAAAATTCCAGAAGGCGTAAGCCAGCAGAACAGTGCCTGTGCCGAGCAATCCAAAAGTATAAAGTGCCAGCTTTTCAGAATATAGCTTGCCCTCCAGCACCACAGGCAGCAACTGGTAAAGGGCTCCGAAAATGATCATGGTAGCCCAACCGAGCACCGCCACATGCGTCAGCGTTAGCAGTTTGGGATGAAAATAATGCCCTCCAAAAGCATCGGTAGAGAAAAGCAGCAGCACACTCAGCGCCATAAACGCAAGCGCTGCAAAAGCATAGTGCGGCAACACCACCCATTTGCTCAGGGAATTGGAGATGGTAGCCGTGCTCATGGAGTTTTGTCTTTGTAGATAAGCAAGTATACTTTAGAAGGACTTGCCTTCTGGATAGCTATGGCAAAGCCTCTCTCCTTCAGCTGTGGCAGCAGAAACTGCGGCACCTGCCTATGCAGCACGTAAAGGGCTTTATCTTCCGGCAGCTGCTCCAGCTCCTGCAAGATGGTAGCCATTGGCTGTGGCATTTCCAGGTAACGCACATCAATTGCTTTAAATCGGCCTTCAAACAGCGTCAACTGTTCCTCAAAACTATTCTCCTGGCTCGTGCAGTCAGCCGCCTCAGCCACTTTGCCATTGCTTCGCCAAAAGTATGTATGTATCAGGTCCGGCTCCTGCTCCTGAGTATAGGCGCTGTACCCCTTTTTATCTAGAATGGTGATGAGCGGCGTTGGCTCGAATGAATTAATCAGCAGCAATGCACTACTCTCGTTCAGGCCATCTACCGCATCCATAATCTTCAGGAAAGGATCGTTTCCTATGGCAATGTCCTCACACACATCCAGTACATTTATATTTGCCTGTGGCAACTGTTTCAGAAAATCAGGCATGCCGCTTATACTTGTTTTTGCCTGTGCTACCTGCTCCGTTTTCTTGCTGCTGCAAGTGAAGCCAAGTGGAGCCAACTGTTTGTAAAAAGCCTCTACTTCACAGCCGCCAATGCGGGCTGCATCAGCTATGGTTACCCGCGAAGCAAGCAGTTTGCGCAGCAGGGGGTTGCGCAGCTTCTCAAAGTGCTTATTTATAGAGGCAATGGCTTCTATTGCCTTTTCATTTTCTTTGATCAGTGCTGCTATTTTTGTGTTGGCCGCTATTTCCATGGCTAATTTGCTTTTACTTTCACAGTCCAGAATTCTGGGGAGAAGCTGTCGGTACGTGGGGCGTGCCGGTGCTCCAGCAGCTTACCTGTTAATTTCAGATCGTCGGGGTGTGCCACACTTTGCAAGTAAGGGAAAAGCTCTCGCTCCTCCCAGCGTATATGCTCTTCCAGGTCCTGCTCCAGCACCCTGAACAGCTCCTTATTTTTCGGGCTGCCATCCTCCACAAGCGCAACCAGTGCATGTAGCAAGCGATGCTCCTCGCCCAGGCGCATGCGCACCGTACTATCCTTTTGCATTAGTCTTGCCAACACCCACTCTTCCTCCTCGCAATGTGGCTTCAGTATGTTTTCCCAGAAGTAGTGCACATACGCGCGCATCACCTCCAGGTCTGTTCCATTCTTCAGGCCCTGGCGCAGTTTCCAGCAGAACAGCAAACCAAAATGATGCTCTCTTGAGAGCGGCACCAAACTCTTATCTCGTTTCTGGGGCGTATTGCTCTTTCTCATGCTACTTTCTCTTTTAGGATCAGGATTTTTAGGATGACAAAGGATGGGCGGGATTGATTTAGTTATTAATGATTTCTTGTGATGTATCTCAGGTAAGGCGCTGCGCACAAACGAGATCAATTAACAATCATCAAATCATTTAAAATCAAAACAGAAAATCCTGCCCATCCATAAATCCAGTAAATCCTGATTCAGATCAATTACTTCAGTACTTCTTTCTCCAGCTCCAGCGCTTTCGGGAACAGGATGTTGTTTTCCAGATGGATGTGGCGGTGCAGATCTTCCTCAAACTCCTGCAGCTTTTTAAAGGCAACAGTATAAGTGGCGCAGGCATCGGCTGGTAGAGTGTAGTTATCCGTCAGTTCGCGGATAGCCTCCAGTTCATCGCCGGCTGCTTCATGCTCCATTTCCATCATGTTGATAGGATTTTGAATAGAGCCGAAAGCGGGTTTGTCCAATTTTATACCTTGCTTCTTCGCCTCATCCAGCTGCTTGATAAACGGGAACAGCACGCGCTCCTCTTTCGGCATGTGCGCCTCCAGCTCGTTGGCAACATTCACAAAATGCTTAGCTAATTCCAGCAGCTCCGGGTGATTCTTGCCGTGCACGCGGGCAATTTTGGTCGTGTACTCGTACAGGGCCGGAATCGCCTCTCGTACATACTTATGGTGCATGTTCACGATATAATCCGCCAGAAAAGGAAGTTCCCAGCTACCGAAGTCTGTTTCACGGCTTTCTGCTGCTGAAGTAACCTCCAACTCTCTTTCCAGGGCGTTTTGGTCCACGCCTTTCTCCTCACACACCTGCTTCACCGATTTTTTACCACCACAGCAGAAATCGATGCCATACTTCTTAAATACCTGCGCTTTGCGGAAATCCTTTGCCACCAGTTCGCCTACCGTCTCGCCTTCCTGCTGCGTTAGCTTGGATATCTTCACTTCCCATACTTCAGGCCCCTGCTCCAGGTACTCCCACTGAAAAGTGTTGCCACGCTCGCCGAGCAGCTGGTAGTAGAGCGGCTTCGGGTCGTGGTCGTTATGTATGATAAAAGCTTCGCCGCCATTGCGGGCATCAAACCACTCAAAAATGGTGGGGTGCTTCAGGCGTGGCTCCAGAAGCGTTACATCCAGTACTTCTATTGTCTGTGTAGTTTCCATGTTGACTTCTTTTATGTCTATCAGGTATAAATCACTGATGTAAAAGTATAAAGCGCACCACACAATAAAAGATGTAAAAGTCTTTTTATAGAATGATCTTCGTCATTCTTTTTCGGTTTGACAAACGGCAGTTTTAGGTATTCATTTTTCCTTTACTATCTATAAGCAACCTATCCTGCCGTATGACAAAGCATACACCTTCCCTTCCAAAAGGTATCTCCATCAACAGAAAGTTTACCTCCCCGCAGCAGTTGCCCTACAATGTTCCGCTACGAACTCCGCTCCTCTACCATTCGCAACCCTTCCGGCGATATGTTAGCAGAGCAAAACACTGCTGATGGAGCAGACGCAGCAGGTGCTGGCAAACATGATGGGTAATGCACCTATCCGCAATACCTGCGGCCACAATACCATTCGCTCCGGCACTTGCTACAAATGCCTGAACTGCGGCAACAGCCTAGGGTGCAGCTAAGAGCATGTTTACATTTCGTTTTTGCAAGCGAAAGCTGAATGGAAAGGATGAATTTTAAACGTGCTCTATGGAGTAAAACATAGAAGCAGCCCTTGCTGTATTTTTTAGGCCTTTTTGAACGAGTTTAACTTAATTGATGCTGTAGCTATTTCGCTACTTTGCCTTCTGAAAGACAAGCTTTTTCCCGCCGCACCTGCGCTACAAAAAACAGCAGTATACCAACAGGCAAACTGATGCTTAGACCGAAAAGTAATTTGTGATAAACAGGTATGGCTCCTACTCCTAACCAAAAGAAAATGCCCTGCAGAAATAGCAAAATTTCGGTTCCGACGAAGGCCGCCAGAAACATTCCCATCCCCCACCTACTCATACCTTGCTTAAAACTTACCCAACCTTGCTGTGCAAAAAACGCGAGCATAAATAAGCTGACGAAGCCAATCAACACCAGGTGCAGATAACCGATGATAAAGAAGCGCAGCCTGTAGACCAGGTTTGCCATGTATGGAGTAGCCGTTGCCAGTTGCATCAGGAATTTAGCTGTAAAAGCCATGCCAGCCAGTATAAGTATAAAGCGGCTCCAGTTGCCGAATAATGCCAGCACCTGCTTGTTTATCGGTTTTACAAGTAGAAGCAGCACGACTAAGCCAATCACTTGTGCCAGCGCAGCCGCTCCTCCGATTGCATATACCGCAGCGGCAGGTTTAGACCAGAGCACAGACAACAGGTAAGCAGGTAGGCAGGACCAGAACATCAATCGAAAAAAGAGCCTGCCATACTTAGGACTGAAGCTGAACTTGTAATGCTCCAGCAGCCAGAATAACAGCCCCAGCACCGTAAACGTAAACCAGCCATTATACTGAAAGTGCAGGTAAAAATAGATGGCGTTAAAGTATAACTCGCTACCGCTTTGGCCTGTCGCCATGATTGGCCCCATTGCCCACGGCCCCAGCGACGACAGCACCAGGAAAAATAGCGCCGCCTTCACGAAAGCATAGGAGAGTTGATGCTTTCCTATGCTCAACTTTGCTGCTTTTCCATCCTTTAGAAACTGCAAAGCAAACCAGTAGCTCAGCAGGATATGCGCCGTAGAAAAAAAGATAGAAACCGCCCCATAGCCTTGCACCGGAAAACTAAGCAGCATCCCCAGCACCGCCCCTTGCGATAGCCAAAACTGCCAGGTATAGGTCTTCTTTTGTTGTAATTCCGGAGGTAAGAAAAATGCCACCAGCGCCACAAAAACAGCAGAGTATAGCCAGCCCAGTAACGCCACGTGTGAGTGGCCGTGCAACAGGTAATTATGGTTGATGCCAGCCACTGGTGCCACGAACATCCACCGCAGCAGCAGCCCCAGAAAAGCTACCACTACCAGGTTGAACAGCGCCACCAGCAGCCAGTTTCGTTTTGACTGTATATTCATTTTGTCTTCGTCTTCTCTATCAACGGGACTGCAAGTGTAGGGAAAGGGAAGTTAGTATAAAATGATGCCTGTCATTACTGTTAAGGTATTGTTCCTAATGATGTTATTTAGGTATAACTTCCTCCTCTGGCGCAGGTCTTCAGACTTATTTCTTACTATAATGTCGAGTTTGCAACTCTACTGGCTTGTAAAGCCACACTTACAGTTGATATTCAAAACAGCTTTTCTGGCGCAAGCGTCCGCTTGTGGTTGTGGTTGTGCCTACCTCTGCTAACCGTAGGTCATACTTCCTCGCTGGCGCTAGCTTGCAGCTAATGCCTGTTATGGCTCTACTGGTTCGCAGAGCCATACCTGTACAGCTTTGGCCATACTCCCATGACCACTATTCTCCGCAGCTTGAAATGAACTATCCTTTCTAGCCACTGCTGCCGGAGCTTAATCCAATTCCCCTCCTCGGAGGGGCTGGGGTGGGTTAACCTGAATAGTCTTAACTATAGAGCCTATTCTTTAAAAGTAGCAGTAAGCAAATCCAACCATCACTGACCTCTCCTTAGCCAAGGAGGGGAACCTGTAGATGTCATTTTAAAAGTATAAGTTTTATAGCTAAAGTATCGTGCGTACAGGTTGCGGCCTATCCTTACAAACCCTCTATACCAAAAGCCTTGGCTACTGACTTTACAGGAACTATAGATGCTACATCGCAACAAAGCGCGCATTTACTTATGCTTATCCCATTCTACTTCATACTCAACCTTATCGCCTTTAAATCCTGGCTTGGTAAGTATACAACTGGTAATACCTCCCCTGCTGCTCCAACAGCTCTTCATGTTTGCCTTGTTCGGTTATGTTACCTTGCTCTATCACCAAAATCTGATCGGCCTGGCGAATGGTGCTGAGGCGGTGGGCGATGACGAAGGTGGTACGGCCCTGCATCAGCGTTTTAAGGCTGGCCTGTATCAGGCTTTCGCTTTCGGTATCGAGGTTAGAGGTGGCTTCGTCCAGGATCAGGATGCGCGGGTCGGCAAGTATGGCGCGGGCAATGGCAATGCGCTGCCGCTGCCCTCCTGATAGCTTCACGCCTCGTTCTCCGATTAATGTATTTAGTCCATCCTCAAACCGATCGGTAAATTCCTGCACGTGTGCGGCTTTCACAGCTTGCTGCACCTGTTCTTCGGTAGCGTCCGGACGCGGGAACATGATATTCTCCCTGATTGTGCCCTCAAACAGGAAATCATCCTGTAGCACTACCCCCAGCTTACTTCTGTAGCTTTGCAGGCTGATGGTTTGCAGGTCGTGGCCGTCTACGGTAATGGTACCGCTGTCAGGGTTCAGGAAAGAGGCAGCTAAGCCTGCGATGGTGGTTTTACCGGAACCAGACGTGCCCACCAGCGCAGTAACGGAACCAGCAGGTGCCTTAAAGCTGATAGCTTTCACCACATCTTTCCCCGTTTCATAGGCAAAGGAAACTTTGTCAAATACAATGTCGCCATGTATGTGGTCGAGCTGCAGCGTTCTGTGCTCACCCTCGCTCTCTAAGGGCATATTCAGAATTTCTTCGGTACGATCAAGCCCGGCAAAAGCTTCTGTAAACTGGCTCCCGATATTGCTCATCTGCACAATAGGCGCAATCAGAAAGCCCAGATACAACGTAAAAGCCAGGAAATCGCCGAAGGTCAATTGATCGTTCATGATCAGGTAACCACCTATACCCATAATGCCTGCCGAGGCAAAGCCCAACAGCAGTGTGGCCGCAGAAGTCACCAGACTGGTGGTAACCAAACTTTGTTTTACGTTCAGAAACAGCCGGTTCACACCTGCCTCAAATATCTTGATTTCCTGCGCCTCCGCGTTAAAGCCTTTTATTACCCGAACGCCACCCAATGTTTCGGTTAGCCTGCCCGTTACCTGCGCATTAATGAGGCCGCGCTCCCGGAAGATTGGCCGTATTTTACCGAAAGCTTTCAGGGAAATAAGTCCGAAAATTGCCACCGGGATCAAGACAAACAACGTCATGAGTGGGCTGATGTAAATAAGCAGCACCAAACAGATAAGAGAGGTAAGTACACCGCCTATCATCTGGGCAAAGCCGGTGCCCACCAGGTTCCGCACCCCTTCCACATCCGTCATAATGCGCGATACCAGTTCGCCGGTTTTAGTGTTATCAAAAAAACGAATGGGCAGCTGAATAATATGTCGCTGCACTTTAGCCCGCAGCTGCGAAATCAGGTGCTGCGCCTCTACGCTCAGTATCTGCGTCAGGGCAAAGGAGGTTACGGCTTGTATCACAATTGATGCGACAACTGCCAGAATCAGCCACTTCAGCATGGTAAAATCACCATTCGGAATCACGTCGTCGATCAGGTATTTACTCGCACCAGGCAATATCAGTCCCGCCAGGCGACTTATCACGATCAGCACCAGTCCAACTGATAAGTATTTTTTTCGAGGCCAGATAATTGTTTTGAATACCTGACCAAGCGTTACGTTATTAAGCTTTTTTGATTTCGACATGCATGTATAACCTATACTTGTACTTCCTGTTTAGTTTGATTTAGTAAAGCGCTGTGCTGGTTGCGCGCTTTAGAACTTCTACTTACTACTTTATTCTAAGTGTCTTCCGTATCTTTACTTGGCTGCAACACCTGCTTCTCGCTCAGGAGCATGAAGGTAGGCTAAATTAGTTTAACACCGTTTGTTTGTAGCAGCGTATGGAGCAGTATACTTCAATTTGCGTAACACTTATACTTGCACTTGGAACGAAGGCTTGAACTTCCGCAAGGGCAAGCTTACACTTAAACACTTATAAAAACCTAATCTAATGGAAAACGATAACATATCCGGAAATACGGCACATCCCACCATTACAGAAAAGCTGGCTGAGAAATTTGGCAAGGCTGCCCATGTTTCTACAATTTATGGGGAGCCGGTTGAGCGGGATGGACTTACGGTTATACCTGTATCGAAAGCAATATATGGTTTTGGTGGCGGCCAAGGTGGAAAAGCAGATGCAGAAGGCTCTGGCGGTGGCGGTGGTATGGTAGTGATGCCAGTGGGCTATATAGAAATGAAACAGGGAGAGACGAAATTCCGCACCATCCGCGACCCGCAATCGATTGTAAAAATTGTGGCTATCGGAAGTATAGCTACGCTGCTCATTGCCCGAAGCATCACAAAAATTTTCCGAAAGTAGAGGACATCGCATTATTTTAAAGCCAATATGGTACTATTAGCGCACCAAAGCATACACCCTGTTTTTTAATTATCATCGCGTAAGCATGCTATAATCGATTGTAATCTGGCTTTCAATTTGTAAACTGCTTATAGGCGAAGACGCTGGAATTTGCTATTCTTGTATAAGCTCTCCTTCATTTTCTATGAAACTTAGACACACCTCTCTTCTTGCTGCGCTTTGCCTGCTGTGCTTTAGCTGTAGCTCACTTAAAGATACTGTTGCTGAAAAAAGCGAATTACCGGCTACGGCGCTAAAGCCCTATGGCAGAACGATGGTAAACGATGCGCAACAGCTGGAGTTAATCACCTCTGCCGCGCATTTTGGGTACACATTTGAGGGAACCGAAAGTCAGGTTTTCGCTTCCGTACCCGATGCCGGAACGCACGGCTACCTGCAGTACGAAGTAGACGGGGAATACCAGAAAAGAGTAAAAATAGCTCCCAACGCCACAGCGCCTATCCTTATAACAGCACCGGCAGCGGGCAAGCACACGGTTTGGGTGTACAAAGCCACGGAAGCACATACTGGCCCGATTATGATTGAGAAAATAACCGGGGAAAACATAGCGATTGTACAGAAACCCAATGCTCCGCTTATTGAATTTATCGGAAACAGTATTACCAGCGGTGCTGCTGCCGACCCGTCGGAGGTGCCCTGCAACACGGCCGCGTACCACGACCAGCATAACGCCTACATGGCCTACGGCCCACGGGTTGCCAGAGCGCTGGGTGCGGACTTTGTGCTAAGCAGCGTGAGCGGCATTGGCATTTACCGCAACTGGAACAGCGATGGCCCCACCATGCCCCAGGTGTATGAGAAAATTGATTTTCAGGAGAACACCTCCGACCGCTGGAACTTTGACACGGCTACGCCAGAGGTAGTCAGTATTGCGCTAGGCACTAACGACTTTAGCATGGGCGATGGCAAGAGAGAACGCCTGCCCTTCGACAGCACACAGTTTGTGAACAACTACATCCAATTTGTGCAGCAGGTGAAGGCCCAATACCCACAGGCTCAGATAGCCCTGCTGAGCAGTCCGATGGTGAATGGCCGCAACGGTACAACTTTGGAAAATAGTATTTCAGCCGTTAAAGCCAAGATTGATGCGCTTTATCCTTCTGACAAACCTGTGGCTTTACACTTTTTCCAGCCAATGCAGGCAAGCGGCTGCACCGGGCACCCAAGCGTGGAAGACCATGCCGTGATGGCAAATGAACTGAAGCCGTTTTTCAGGAAGCTACTGGCGCAGTAGCTCCTACTTTTTCAGCGGATCATAGAAATTACCAGTCAGGGTGAAGAGGTACAGCACGCGCGTATTGATATTGAACCAGTATGTGTCTCTTAACTTGCTTAGCTCTGCACCGAACTTATCGGCCCTTGCCTGGCTGTGGCTCGTGGCTGCTACGGCGAAACCTCCCAGAAAGGCGCTGTTCAGGCCGTTGGTACCACGGGGTTTTCCGTTCAACTCATAGCCATCCACAATGTTGGCAGGACCAACTGTTTCTGCCCATCCCGACACTTTATCAGCCCAGGCGTCGGCTTTTGCATTGCCGTTCCATAGATAATCCAGCGTGAGTCTCCAGGGAGCGCGGGCGGCATCGTAGCCGAAGTACCCTATCCTGCCTTCAGGGCCGGGCGTACCGGTTGCAGTTTGCCAATCAGGCACCAGGCCAGTAGTTGGGTTTGCGCCTGCCTCCAGTAAAGTATAGGTATCGTCGGCCAGCTGCGCCCATACATTGTCGCCTGTTACGGTGGCAAAAACACGGAAGAAAGCCGGTGTATGGTACATCAGGTCTGTCATGCCGCACCCACCCCAGGCACGGCCTGAGTAACCGGGGGCAAGTATGTAAATGCTCTTACCGCCTACCGTGCACTGCACAATCAGGTTGGTGCGCACGAGCTGTATAATCTCCTTGGCTGCGTTCAGGTAGGAGTCACCCCAGTGCTTGCTGGCCACGATCAAGGCAAAGGCCACGTCAATATCGCCGTCGGTGGCGCTTCCAGGGTCCAGGGTGCCACTGCAGGTAACTGACCAGGCCATCATGTTTTTCGCCTCGGGTGTTCGTTTGCTGTTATAGAAGCGCAGGATGCCATCAAATGTCTCTTTATCTCCAGCATAGGCAGCCAACAACAGGCCAAAACCGATACCCTCTACTTTCGTTTCATTAGCAGGGGCCGCAATCACACGAAGCCCGTCGCCGCAGGCAACAACCTGAGTGCTTTTCCAGCGCTCATACTCGCTCATGGCCAATTCGTGCGTGACGGTAGTAGGTAAATACCCATAGGCGTAGCTCGAATTGCCTGGAGTTGGGGTGGGAGTTGGGGTGGGACTGTTGCCTTGTAGCAGCAGCTCCTTTTCTATCGTTTCGCCTTCTTTGTAGCTGACGCTGACAGTTCCTTTTGCATCAAACGGTGTCCCTTCCAGCACGGTAAAGTATAAAGTACCCTCTTTCCCAAGGGCAGGGAATTGCTTTAGGTCAAAGCTGGAAATGCCGCTGGTGTTGGTAGAAACCACTTTCAGCGCCTTAGCAGGATTACGCCCTTCCGCTTTGCTGGCAGGATCTAGAAACATGTAGACATTCATGCCGGGAACAATGGTGCCGGTAGCATCTTTTACGGTGATGCTGATTTGTGCAGCGGCAGGTGCAGCCGTGTTGTCGTCTTCGCCACAACTTGTAAGGGTGCCTAGCACCAGCAATAAGCAGAGGGTGTAATAGTATAGCGTTTGCTTCATATGATTTATTTAACATCCAGCTTTAACAGAGATAATGTAGCTTTTTGTATAGACTAAACAGTGCCTGTCAGGCTAACAGCTTAAACTTCAATATATAACCAGATTAGAACAAATACTAACCACGGCTAAAGTTTTGACTTATATTTCTCTCGACAGCTGCTGCTTATACTTGTAAAACTCCCGCCAGGGCTTGCACATCCAGCCAAAAGTGCAAATCTGCGTATCTTGCCACATGGCAAGTAACTCTGACAAATTATTAAAAAGTGATTTTACAGGCTTCGTGACAGTGCGCGGAGCCCGGGAGCATAACCTCAAGAACATAGATATCACCATTCCCCGCGATGCCCTCGTGGTATTTACAGGTGTGTCTGGGTCAGGCAAATCATCGCTGGCATTCGGCACGCTTTACGCAGAGGCGCAGCGGCGTTACCTGGAGTCTGTTTCGCCGTATGCCCGGCGGTTGTTTCACCAGATGGCTGTGCCAGCCGTGGATGCCATTGAAGGTTTGCCTCCTGCGGTGGCCCTGCAACAGCAACGGGGTACGCCAACTACGCGCTCATCTGTCGGTAGCGTTACCACGCTATTAAACCTGGTGCGCATGCTCTACTCACGTGCCGGAGATTACCCGCCGGGGCAATCCATTATTTATGCCGAAGCTTTCTCGCCCAACACACCCGAAGGCGCCTGCCCTACCTGCCATGGCCTGGGTCGGATCTATGATGTAACAGAGCAATCGATGGTGCCAGATGATTCGCTGACGATACGGGAGCGGGCCATTGCCGCCTGGCCTACTGCCTGGGGCGGGCAGAACCAACGCGATATATTGGTTACCCTTGGCTATGATGTAGACAGGCCGTGGCGTGAACTTCCCCAGAAAGACCGCGACTGGATTTTATTCACGGATGAGCAGCCTGTAGCTCCCGTTTACCCCGGCTATACACCCGAGCAAACGCAGCGTGCACTTAAGCGCAAAGATGAACCCAGCTACATGGGCACTTTCAGCAGCGCCCGCCGGCATGTGTTCCATACCTTCGCCAACACGAACAGCCCCCAGATGAAGAAGCGGGTGATGCAGTTTATGCTCAGCACCGACTGCCCCAACTGCCAAGGCAAACGTCTTCGTCCTGAGTCGCTCTCGGTAAAGTTTGCAGGCTATGATATCACCGAATTGTCGCGGCTGCCACTGAAGAAAATAGCCAGTATACTGGTGCCTTATGCCGAAGGAACTGCCACAGGTCGGTCGCAGCAGAACACTGATCATCCGGAGCAAACGATCGTGGCGCAACGCATTGCTGAAGACCTGGTGGCACGCATCAAAGTACTGCTCGACCTTGGGCTCGGTTACTTGTCGTTGGAGCGCAGCACGCCTACCTTATCACCAGGCGAGTTGCAGCGTTTGCGGCTCGCTACACAACTGTACTCTCACCTGTTTGGGGTGGTTTACGTACTCGACGAGCCATCTGCTGGCCTGCACCCTTCCGACACTGAAGCTTTGTTAACTGCCTTGGAAGGTCTTAAAAAGGCAGGTAATTCGCTATTTGTAGTGGAGCATAACCTGGACGTAATTCGGCATGCCGACTGGCTGGTAGATGTTGGCCCGGAGGCTGGAGAAAAAGGAGGAGAAGTGTTATACAGCGGCCCACCGGAAGGATTGCAAGATATCAAAGCTTCTAAAACGGCAAAGTATCTTTTCAATAGATCAGAAGTTGCTACCCGCACCCCACGTACCCCTACTGGCTGGTTACACTTGAGCGGAATAACGCGCAACAACCTGTATAACCTCGACGCAGCCTTCCCGCTGGGTGTATTTACAACTGTTACGGGAGTATCTGGATCAGGCAAGTCGAGTTTAGTAAGCCAGGTGCTGGTAGAGCTGGTGTCGGAGCAGCTAGGCCAGACACTTCCAATGGAGGAAGAGGAAGGTGAGCCACTTGAGCAGGTTGCTCCTATCTCAACCGACGGACGCATTACAGCGGGTATGGAAAGTATAAAGAGGCTGGTACGGGTAGACCAGAAAGCGATTGGGCGCACACCGCGCTCCAACATGGCTACCTACACCGGCTTATTCGACCATGTACGCAAGCTTTTTGCCAACACTAAGATGGCTATGGCACGCAAATATGATGCAGGTCGTTTTTCGTTTAACGTAGCCAAAGGCCGCTGCGAAAATTGCCAGGGCGAAGGCTTTGTGATGGTAGAACTGCTCTTTTTGCCAAGCGTGTATGCCCCTTGCCCTGTTTGCCACGGTGCACGCTATAACGCAAAAACGTTGGAGGTAACCTACCGCGATAAGAACATTGCTGATGTATTGGCCATGACAGTTGATACCGCCTGGGAATTCTTTGAAGAGGAGCCGCCTGTACACCGGGCACTTACCGTACTACGCGAAGTAGGGCTAGGTTACCTGCGCCTCGGGCAGCCTGCCACAGAACTTTCGGGTGGTGAAGCGCAGCGTATAAAGTTGGCTACGGAGCTGCAACGGGCACAGCGGGGCAATACGCTGTACATTTTGGATGAGCCTACCACTGGCCTTCATCCCGCTGATGTGGAGAAGCTAATGGTACAGCTGAACAACCTGGTAGAAGCTGGCAATACGGTAATTGTAGTGGAACATACTATGCGCGTAGTGGCTGGCAGCGACTGGGTAATTGACATTGGCCCAAGAGCAGGCGAAGAAGGCGGAAAGATAGTAGCCGCCGGTACACCTGCGCAGGTGGCCGTGAACAGGCAGAGCAAAACAGCTCCATTCTTGAAACGGATGCTAGAAGAATAGGCTATTCTGAGCAGCAGTAGTCGTTCAGGCTAAGCCGCTACTGCTGCTTTTGCCTTGCTCAAGTATAGCTTTAGGTAGCAGGAACCCGGGCAGCCAAAACCCTGAACAGGATATATAACATTGCAAAAGCGGCCATTGCCACTAACGTCCAAAACTTCTTCCGGTTCATTTCCTGCCAATAATCGCGCTCAACTATAGTATGCTGCAGCTGCTTTTGTAGTTTCTGTTTCGTGATACGCTCATTGGTTAACTTTGCTCCTAATGCCTGAAGTTTGGCTGTGTCCTGCACGTAAACAATCTGTGTAGTGATAGTGCCAGCACAAGCAGGACATCTCACCAGGCTATGTGCTTGGGAGCCTTGTGGTGTCCGTATCAGCAAGGGCCATGGTTGCAGCCTGTCCAAATGTATGTCAGGAGTCGTTGCCATAGCAGGAGCTACTGCCTTTGCAGGAAAGTGCTTGCTGGCATAAGCTTCTCCGAACTGATCGGTATAAGCATCATTCTGATCTACATAAGCCGCCAGCTTATCTGTGTTTTTATCGAAATAGTCTTCTGCCTTGCGTTGGGTAACGCAGGAGCAAAGTAGTAACAGTAATAGTAGTAAGGTTTGTATTCTCATAGGTTACTTTAAGCCTACCAGATTTTGTATCAGCTCAAGTTTTTAGCTTACGTAAATTACTGGCTTTTGCGTTCAGGTTAGCCTCTCTTTCTGTAGCTGCTACATTTATTTTTGCAACGCAGCCCAACCCTTCTTAAGTATAACCACCCCATCCTGATCTATCTTGATTGCTTAACCTAATAGAGCTTTAGCACCTGTTCATCAGGCTAATAAGCGTTTTTCTTTGCTGTAATTTAAAACAAAAAGCCTTGCACATCTTTCGATATACAACGCTTTAGGATTGTATTAAGTGGAGAACGCTGGAGACTTTATTGATAGGCACACCTTCCTTTGGATGTATTCTCTACTTTGTTTTGATGTCATTTTATGGGGAGAAGCACATGCTCTTCGATTTTTAGCAGCGCCTGCGGTGCGTTCTGCCTCTACATGTGCAGTTGTATCACTTCAAACTGCGGAATACACAGCCCCTTTTGCAAATTAGCTTGTGGAGGGCAGCGAGTAGGCTGACTTTATACTTCAACAGCAGGGTTAGTCTACAACAGCTATATTTCATACTAAAAATACATACCTTTAAGCTCTGTGACTTAACCAAATACACTTCATAAACCATGTTCACTATTCATCTATGAGAACAGCTTTATTTTTACTTTTCTTTTGTATTCTTTTCTGGCCACATGCATTAATAGCCCAAGATTCGCTCTACCAAAAGGAGGCCGTTATAGGCAGCTCACCAGCGCTTGATATGGAAGCGATGGCAGTTGACAAAGAAGACAATTTATACCTGCTTGACCGTTCCAGAATCTTGAAAATGAAGAACGGTGAGGTTCTCCTGGAAATAAAAATAAATTCCGAGGATTATACCAGTACGAATCCAAATGTAGAATACAAAGGGATATTGGCAGATATGACGGTTGATGATCAGCAGAACATCTTCCTCATTAACAATTGGAAACGCCATATCGAGAAGTACGATAAGGCAGGCAACCTACTCTGGACCAAACCAGCCCCCAAAGACAAGACTACTTTGCGAAATTATGGCCGCAAATTATTGGTGGACAGCCATAACAATCTTGCTATTTTCGACGATATCGATGCCAGCATTTATTTTTACACAACAGACGGTGTTCTTTTGAAGACATTGAACTTACCTTGGCTTGACCCATATAGCCAACCTGTAGCGGCTCAAGTAGACTTTGATGCAGATGATAATATCTATTATGTCGAAACTATCAATTCCACTTGGAATGCTACTCTAAATTTCAGGGTATTCAATCCAAGTGGCCTCTTGTTAAAGGAATTCAGAGCCGAAGAACTAAAAAAGCAGGGCCTTAAAAGTGCGCGGCACATGAAATTCGACAAGAATGGTAATTTATACTTTCACAGCTTCCGTTCCATACTTTTTATTGTTTCAGTCAATGGTGAATTGATAAAAAAGTTTACACCGGTGCATCAAAACTACTTTGAGTATGCATCTGGCCGTGTATACATGGATTTTGACTCCCAGAATAACCTGTACATCGGCAGCTACTATAATTATGGGAGTTATGTCACCAAGTATAGTGCAGACCAGCAGTTCATAACACAGTACGGCAATTTGCAGAGGCCGCACGAAGTTATTTATGACAAAAGTAACAACCTGTACATACTGGATAACTTTAATTTTAAAGTAAATAAGTGGAACCCTTCCGGAGAAAAAATATTAGAATTTGCAGGTAAGGATAACAATGTGGCAAACCCGCTCGCCATCGCCGTAGATGAGCATGCGCATTTTTACATGCTGGAAGCCGGCAACAGGGAGTGTATCATCAGAAAGTATGACCCTTTAGGTAAGCTCGTCGACGTTTTCGCTATCAACGGAACTTTAAACGTAAATAACATCCCCTTTACTTTCTTTGGACTTGCCGTAGATCATTTGGGTAACATGCATGTCTCCAACTACTATGATAATTCAATATGCAAATACGACAAAGAGGGTAAGCTTATTTCGACAATCAACACGAAAGGCAAAGGCGCAGGGCAGCTCTGGGGGCCTCTAGACGTAACTGTGGATGGAGCTGGCTATACATATGTATTAGACATGAATGGCCAACGCATACAGCGTTTCTCTCCATCCGGCAAGTTCATCCAGCAGTTCGGGTCCTTTAACCCCGATCAGGAGGATGAGAAAAGGCGAGGCAGAATTTCTTCTGATGCGTTTGGGAATTTGGTAGTTTCCGTTGCCCATAATAACTATGGGTATGTATCGGACTTCGAAATAGAACTCTATGACACTTCAGGGAAACTAATTGGCCAAATGGCCAGCGAAACGCCCGGCGTGGCTATGAGCAAGGACGGAAGCCTTATTGCCGCCGCTCATAAAAACAAAGACATAGTCACCATCTATTCCAACAAAAAGCCCCGTGAATACAATTATATTGAAGGCAATATTTATCATGATGCTAATGTTGACTGCCTGCCTGACGTTGAGGAGGTAGGTGAGCGAAATATTATTGTGAAAGCGGAACCAGGCCCCTACTACAGTGTAACAGATGCTACAGGAAATTACAGGATCCAGGTAGGGAAAGGCAGTTATACTGTACAGCCTATATTTGAAGAACAAAAAGGGAAATTATTAACGCAAACCTGTCTATCAAAAACTTTTCCGAATGGAGTAACCTTTGAAGACTACGGCAATTACACTCTAGGTTACGATTTCGGGATAAGTAAGACCCTCACCCCGCACCTCACCGTCAGCGTTTCCTCCACGCGCCGCCGGCGCTGCTTCGAGAGCACCACGACCGTACGCTACGAGAACTCTGGCTTTGCCTCAGCACCAGATGCCAAAGTGTATGTGAAGCTTCCGGCCGAGGTAGGGTTACTTTCAGCAGACAAGGCCTACACCCGCCTGCCCGACGGCACCTATGCGTTCGCTGTTGGCAATCTGGCGGCTGGCCAGCGTGGCACCATCACCATCGAGGATCTCGTGACCTGCGGAGATGAAAGCGTGCGCGGCCGCACCGTCTGCACCCGCGCCTGGATCACTCCATCTAATAACACGCCTGCTCAACCGACTGCCACCCTTACCATCACTGGCCGCTGCGACACCGAATCAGGTATGGTCCGTTTCGTGATCAAAAACACCGGTACAGCTGATATGGAGCAACACGAGATGTTCCGCAAGTTTGCCAATGGCAGGCTTGGCTCCCAGGAGTTGTTCAAACTAGCTGCTGGTGATAGCATGGTGCTATGGTTACCTACTATGGGCTATACTTGGCGGCTGGAGGCCGACCAGCCGGAAGGCAACGGTGACAACAAATTAGCCAGCGTAACGATTGAGGCCTGCACCGCTGCCAACGCAGGTACCACCGTGAGTTCCGGTCTTGTGAACCTGATGCCAACGGATGACGAAGAGGCCGAAGTGTCGGAAGAGTGCGTGATGATCACCGACTCCTATGACCCAAACGACAAGCTGGTGACGCCCATAGGGAGAACATCAGAAAACTACACCCCCACCAATACGGCACTCAAGTACAAGATCCGCTACCAAAACACCGGTACCGACGTGGCCTACCGCGTGGTAGTGGTCGACACGCTCTCTGAGCACCTGGACCTGAGCACGCTGCAGGTCGGGGCCTCCTCGCACGCCCACCGCCTGGAGGTGAGCGGCAAGGGCCGGCCGGTGCTAACCTGGACCTTCGAC
The DNA here is from genome assembly GCF_042678745.1 of Pontibacter rugosus. NCBI lineage: Bacteria > Pseudomonadati > Bacteroidota > Cytophagia > Cytophagales > Hymenobacteraceae > Pontibacter > Pontibacter rugosus. The sequence goes on from NZ_JBHTLD010000032.1 coordinate 20,984, forward strand.
AACATCATGCTTCCCGACAGCAACGCCAACGAGCCCGGCAGCCACGGCTACATCCTCTTCAGCATCAAACCAAAGGCAGACCTTACGGAGAAAACCGCCGTGGAGAACTTTGCCGACATTTTCTTCGACTTCAACTCTCCTGTCCGCACCAACGTCACCCTCAACCGCATCTACGACATGCCGCCGGTGGTGGACGAGGCGGTGCGGGTGAGGCTGGAGGATGTGCTGGCCACACCGACGATCGTGGCCTTTGAGCCCGCCGCGGGCAGGATCGGTGCGGACGTCACCGTCACAGGCAAACGCTTCGCCTCCGATGCCTCACAAAACAAGGTGTACCTGAACGGGGAAGTCGCCACCGTTGTCAGCGCCTCTGCCACAGAGCTCCGCGTGCTGGTTCCTGCGGGCGCCAGCACAGGTGCCCTGAAAGTGATCACCCCGGACGGCGGGGTTACGGCACCGGAGACCTTTACCGTGTACCAGCCGCCGGTACTCAACTCCTTCAGTCCGGCAGAGGGCATGGTAGGCCAAACGGTTACCCTGCAGGGGCAGCACCTGCAGCCGGAGCTGCTTGAGGCTGTAAGGCTGGGGAACGCCGAGTGCGAGGTTATCACTCACAGCGGTAACGCAATTACGGTGCGGGTACCTGCCGGAGCTAAAACGGGCACCTTCGGGATCAGCACCAGGGGCGGCGAGGCGGTGAGCACCTCCTCTTATGTGGTGTGGTACAGCCCAGCCATCAGCGGCCTGAGCAAAGACACTGACATCGTGGGCGCCTCCGTCACCGTCACAGGTGATAACTTTGCCGCTGACAGGGCGCGGAACAAGGTGCTTTTCGGCCAGGTGGAGGCTCTGGTGCTGGAGGCAAGCCCACTGCGCTTGGTGGTGCGGGTACCCGAACAGGCGGAATCGGGCCTGATAACGGTGGAAACGCCGGGTGGCCAGGCAGCCACGCCATTTGTGGTGATTCCAGGCCCCAGATTCACGGCCATGCAGCCGGCACTAGGGAGCGTGGGGACGGTGGTGGAGATCAGCGGCCGGCACTTCGGCGTGATGGAACTGCGGGACAGGATCGCCTTCAACGGGCAGGAAGCACTGGTACTGGAGGCCTTCGGCGACAGCTACAGGGTAAGGGTGCCGCGCGGCGCCACCACCGGCAAGGTAGAGATAACCGGCTACGGCGGCAAGGCCTACAGCACCGCTGACTTTGTGGTGGAGGAGATCGCTCCGGCAGAGGCCGTGCAGGTATACCCGAACCCAAGCTCCGGACGCCTCACCCTAAGTCTGCTGCACGCCGACTTCGACGTGCAGTCCGTGGAGGTATTTGACGCGGTGGGCAGATCGATTCAAACCACCACCGTTGATGGCCCACGGCCGGAAAAGCTGGAGGTGCAGATCAGGTCGGCCAAACCTGGCCTCTACACCCTGCGCATCAAATCCGGACGGGGTATCATCATCAAGAAAATAACAGTGCTCTAGTTGCCACAAGTTTGCACGTATGTACTCTAAATTGAAGGAGGCACCTGATGGCATGATAGGAAAAGAGGTCTTGTAAGATCGCATCAATAACTCACCGCCTCGTTTACCAGCAGGGTGTAGAACAAGGAAGGCTCCCGTTGATGCGGAGCCTTCCTTGCTTATAGTCTATAGCATTTGTTTTGGTGGGAAAACAACCTATGTTACTAATGAAATTGGATTCCCGCTCATCACCCACCTCAGAATACTTACTCACGTCCACAAGCGCGGTGTACAAAAGGTTCGACAACTCCATCCTTCGGTCTACTTTGGAACCTGTTAGCCAAGCTTATAGGGCTTTTTTATGCATCCCAGACACTGTTCCGATGCCAAATAAGCTTATTCGCTACTTTCCACCTTCATAGGCTCCTTTGTTGCCTAGTTCCATTACCAAAAAGCTGCAGCAAGCCTAGCGACGCTGCTAGCTGCACCGAATTTAATAGACTGATGCTTTCAGTACCCACCTTCATGAGGCGTTTTTCACTTTTACTCTAGCCAGCATAAGTAAGTGACTACTTGGCCACTCCCCAAAGAAGCTTTGTCTTCTTATGCGGCCCCTTTTGATACAACCGGTGCAATTGGTTAATCATAATTCACTGAAAAATACAGCATTCATTCTTCCAAATCATGGTTTTTTAATACATTAGCTGCAGATTACTGTAAGAACTATCCTATTCTGTAGCTCATATGCATAAACCTCTACTATTACTTTTTGCCATGACTCTCGCGCTTACTGCAAAGGCGCAGCTCTGGACTAACCCCACCACTGGCATTCCCTCTGCTAACGTTACCACTATCACCATTGACAGCCAGGATAAGGTGTGGATCGGAACGCTTTCAGGCTTGGCGGCCTTACAACATGGGCAATGGGAGCCATACCACATCAACAACATCCAGACAGAGGACGAAATCCTGAAAGTATGGACTACGGATCAGAAGCTATGGTTAGGCACCGGCTACCGTGGCCTGTGGGGGTTTGACGGCGCAAGTCAATGGGACGATTTGCAGCTAAGTTCGGCGGGAGTAGGCACTATTGGTTTCGGAGAGGACTCAGAAGGCACCCTGTGGGTGCTTAGCACCTCGGGAACACTTATAAAATGGGCAGGAGGTAACTGGGAAGAATTGATCCTAGGTATTCCAGAAGCTACTGACGTGCTTGTTGACCGGGATGACCAGGTGTGGGTGCTGTCGGCCAGTGAGGGGCTTTTAAAGTATAAGGATGGGGTAACGAAAAGATGGTCAAGCGGTGGGGATGCCCCTACACGGCCGAACTACATCCCCAGCAACTCCCTGCATGACATGGTGCAGGATAAACAAGGGATTTACTGGATAGCCAGCGACCAAGGCCTTTTGCGGTTTGACGGAACGAGCTTCAGTGTTTTTGACACAGTAAACTCTGGCATTGGCTCCAATAAGACCAGGCGTCTAGCCATTGACAAAAATGGGGCGCTATGGATAGGCACGGAGGATGCGGGCATCTCCAAGTACAATGGCTCCTCCTGGGTTACCTATAATATGCTGAACTCCCCCATGGGCTCCAATATTATCAACTCCATTGCTATCGATGCCAGCAACAGGGTCTGGATAGCCAATGGGTATGACCACTTGCACTACGAGGGGGGAGGCAAAGGGGTGTTTATGCTGGATGAGGCGTATGACGTGAGCCAGGGCAGGCCCCCTGCTGCGCCTACAGCATTAAAGGCAAAAGTCATCTCAGAGAATGAGGTTAGGCTAAATTGGGAGGATAACTCAGATAATGAGGTAGGTTTTGTGCTGGAACGCGCTACGGGGACTGATGCGCCGTTTGAGCAGATCAGTTTCGTTATGGCAAACGAGACCGCTTATATTGACCTGTCTGTCACGGCGTCGAGCACCTACCTTTACCGCATCCGCTCGTCCAACACTTTGGGTCAATCCGATTTTTCTAACGCTGTGACGGTAGCACCTATGTATTGCCCGGTGTATTGGCACGACCTAGGATTAGGAGCCACAGCGACAGGTATATCCTTCGAGCAAATCAGGAATACGCATACGGCAATTAGCACCGGCTACCATGACTACCTGGATCAGACTGCTACTGTGTATGGTGGACAGACCATCCCCCTGACAGTTGCCTTCCAAAATACACTGACCGGAATAATTTATATCGACTGGAACGGGGATGGTGATTTTCTAGACGAGGAGGAGCTGGTCTTCCGGAAAGCCGCTGATGTAGGCAATGGAGTGTTCACGGTTCCCGTCACAGTCCCGGATTGGGTGACACCAAGGAGTACAGGGCGGCTTCGCGTGAGGACAGCAGCCGACTCATACTATGGGGAGCTAGGACCCTGCGGCACGGGAGAAGAAACGCAGGACTACACTGTTTCCTTTGCGGAGCCTGTCTCCTTAGGCACTCCTACAGCTGTCACGGCACTGACGCTTTCCACCAGTCAGGTAGAGCTGTGGTGGCAGGATAATGCCTCGGACGAGGTGGCCTACGTGCTGGAAAGGTCCGCTGACGGGACCAGCTTCACCAAACTGGCCGAGCTTCCTGCCAACACCATTCATTATAAGGACACGGACTTAGGGGCGGGCACAACCTATTACTACAGGACCTATGCTAAAGGGGAGTCGGCGCAGTCAGAAGCAAGTATTCCAGCGGAGGCCACCACGTTGGCTGTAGACTTCATCAGGGTGAAAGAGGGTGCTGCGGCAACGCGTCCAAGCTATGCCGAGGGTGCTTACTGGGTAGACTACGATAATGACGGGAAGCAGGACCTGTACACAACAAAAGACAGTGAGTTATACATCAACCGGGGCGGCCTGCTTGAAAAGAGCGGCGGGGAACTGAATGTGAGCCTGGATGTTACCTGGGGAGACTATGACAACGACGGAGACCTTGATGCAATGAGCACGAGGTACACCCGTAGTGCGGGGGTGCTTCATGGCCTTCTCTATGAGAACATGGGTGACGGCACCTTTAGCGAAAAGTCTCCCCTCCAGCTGGATGGCAGCTTCAGCAGCAGCACCTGGCTGGACTTTGACAGGGACGGGCACCTGGACCTGTTTATTTCTTATGATGGCTTTTCCTATGGGCACCTTTTCAGGAATAATGGGGACAAAACCCTTTCCCCGGTGGCAAAGCTGGAGAAAGCCAACAGTGGCGATGCGAACAGCGTTGACTATGACAATGACGGGGACCAGGACCTGGTTGTGCTGGGGCAAAGCGGGATCCTCTTGTATGAGAACAGCGGGGGTACCTTTGTGCCAAACAACATGAGCGGCTTTCCAAGGGCTAGCTCCAAGCCTAACGGCGCCTCGTGGGCAGACTTTGACAACGACGGGGACATGGATGTTTTTGTGACTAGCGGTAGCGAGGAGCCAGCGGCGAATGCGTTGTACGTGAACAACGGTGACGGAACCTTTACCCTTTCAGCCGATCCGGTTATTCAGCAGGATCAGGCACAGTCATACGGTAGCGCTTGGGCAGATTACGACAATGATGGGCATACAGACCTGTTTGTTTCCAACTACGAGGGCAGGAACTTCCTTTACCGGAATAACGGTGAGGGCAGCTTCTCCAAGGTGACGGTGGGCGAGATCGTGAACGAGCAATCTACTGTCCAGAATGACAGGGTTCCCTCCAAGTCCTGCGCCTGGGCCGACTACAACAACGACGGCTTCCTAGACATTATCATTGCCAATGACAACGGGGTAAGCAACTCCCTCTACATGAACGGCGGCAACAGGAACCATTGGGTGAATTTGTTATTGGTAGGCACGGCGTCGAACAAGTCGGCTATTGGTACCAGGGTACAGGTCAAAAGCAACGGGAAGTGGCAATACCAGCAGGTCATCCCCCAGTCAGGTTTCAAAGGGCAGAACAGCCTGAACGTGGAGTTCGGCTTGGGGGAAGCCACACTTATAGACAGCCTTGTCATCATCTGGCCCTCCGGTGTAAGACAAGTGATGACAAATATTTCGGCAGACAAGTATCATACAATTGAGGAACAAGTGTCCTCTAGTCTGAGCGGTACCGTCATGACAGAGGATAGCCGCCAGATGACCAAGGGCAGCGTAGCTCTTTTTGCCGAGGAAGCGGACGGCACCTTCCGATTCATAGGGAAAAGGGACCTGAACGGCGGTAACGGATTTCAGTTCTGGTGCCTGCCCGGGAACTACAGGATTCAGGCAACTCCAGACCCGACTGCCTTCCCGGATGTGGCCCAAGGCTACTGGCAGAGCAGCCTTAGTCTGGCCACTGCCACGACGTTGGTGGTCACTGATGCAAATATGGCAGGACTAACTGTGAATCTTGCCGTAGTCTCAGCAGACATTGTGGAGGGACAGGGAACTGTAGACGGCGTTTTCGTGAAAAGTGAAGGCATGGAGGGAGGCAGGGTTTACCAGGGTAAATCCGTACCAGGAGTGCCCATTGCAGATGCTCCTGTCTTTCTACTTGATGCCACATCCCAAAAAATCATCAGGCAGGCAGTCACCGATAAATCAGGCACATTCTTGTTCTCAAAGCTTCCTCCCGGGCAGTACCAGTTCTTGGCCGACTATGCTGGCTTACCGATGCACGAGACGGCTGCTACTATAGTGATAAGTAAGGCAGGCGGAACAATAGAGTTGACCGCTGTCGCTTCCCAAAGCTCCATAAAAGCCACTACCTCCACTGTTACAAGCATAGAGGATGCTGTGTCAGAGGGAGTAGCACTCTTCCCTAACCCCTTCAACGATGTTCTCTTGGTTAAAATGAACAACAGCTGGCAAGGTCCTGTCGATTTGATTGTCTATGATCTACTGGGGAGACAAATACGGCAGATAAGCTTCACAAAAACCCAGGTACAACAGACGGAACAAATTAATTTAAGAGACACTAAGGCTGGTGCGTATGTGGTAGAGCTTAGGTATAACAAGCTAAAAAAACAGTACAAACTATTGAAAGCGCAATAAGCTGCTTTCTGTTAAACAAGAGCCGCTTAAGGTAAAGTACCTAAGCGGCTCTTGTTTAACAGAAAGCATAATTCCCTACCTATCATCAACTGTATAAAGAATATTAACAACCTATATTTGCTGTATACCTAGAGGAAGAGGAATTTTAAA
>NZ_JBHTLD010000033.1:0-27571 GCF_042678745.1 Pontibacter rugosus
ATCTATTTTTCATCTTTCTTGTGTGTGTGTGTGTGTGTTAATTAGAAATCAATACCAATGTTCACAGAGTAAATCGGTGTTAGTGGGTAGCGGCCATAGTCTACACCAATAGCAGCTGAATTGGGGTTCTCCAAGCCTCCAACGTGCGAACCAACCTCCGGATCAAACCCTGAGTAGCCGGTGATAGTGGCTATGTTCTGAGCGCTTACGCCTATTCTGGCACCTCTCACAATCTTCTGGTTACCAAGCAACGAGGCAGGCAGGTTATAACTCAGCGTAACGTTCTTTAACCTTACAAAAGAGCCATCTTCCACATATTTATCCGTGTGTCTTTCGAAGTTGTTGTTTTTGCTTGAGCTTGTTATCCTGGCTACATCCGTGTTAGGGTTCAACAGGTAGGGGTTGCCTTCGGGATCCATATCTACTTTAGCATAATCAAACGCACCTATAAACAGGTTACGGCCCAGGTTGATGTTGTTCGGATTGGTATTCTCGGAACGCAGGTAGTTGTAAATATCGTTCCCTATAGTACTAGTAATCAAAACACTTAGATCAAATCCTTTGTAAGAGAAGTTGTTGGTAAAACCCGCATAATACTTAGGCCACGGATTGCCAATAAACGTCTGATCTTCGCCAGTGATTATGCCATCACCATTGACATCACGGTACTTTATATCACCCACCCAGATGCTGTTTTCTGCTATAGGGAACGGCACGCCATTGTTATCGGCTGGTCTTGGGCTGGTCTGAAGGTCCTCCAGGTCCTGGAAAATGCCATCTTCTATATAACCCCAGAACAACCATGGAGCCTGGCCTACCACAGTACGCTGCTCCCACTCATTCCATTCTCTGGTGCGGCGGTTAAGAATACTGCTCTCCGTAGAAAGGCTCTTTATTTTTGTTTTGAAATGTGATATGTTGAAGTTAGACTCCCACCTGAAGCCTGCGTTGTCGATATTGACAGTGTTAAGAGTTAAGCTCCACCCCTTGTTTTGCAGGGAGCCAATGTTTACAGTCGGCGGATTAACAGCACCGTTACCATTCGTACCCATATACCAAGGCAAGGAAGCTTGTAAGATCAGGTTATCAGTATCTTTGATGTAGTAGTCTGCTTCAACTTGTACTCTGTTTTCAAACAAGCTCAGGTTAATACCAAAGTTGTTCGTTTTTGTCTCCTCCCACTGAAAATTAGGATTTGGATATCGGTTAGGAAGAAAACCTGTGCCCCATGGTGTAGGACCTGGAGCCAGAGTGCCATATATAGCACCACTGCTACCCTGGTTACCAGTAAGGCCTATTTCGTAACGCAAGCGCAGGTCACTCACGAATGGGATGTTAAAAAAGTCTTCCTCCGAAACTCTCCAGGCAGCTGATACAGAAGGAAAATATCCCCATTTGTTTTCCGGGCCGAAGTTAATAGAACCGTCTGCACGGAAAGCCGCCTGCAGAATATATCGGTCGTCGAAGTTATAGTTAACCCTACCCAGGTAAGACTCCATGGCCCAATCGCCATGACCACCTCCAGCAACGCTGGTCAGAATGTCCCCAGCATTCAGGTCAATTACATCGTTGGTCTGGAAACCGCGTCTTTCTCCAGACAATACTCTCCAGGTAGACTCCTGTGACTCATGCGTCGCCATCACATTCAGGCTATGTTTGCCGAACTGCTTCTGGTACTGCAGCATTTGGTTCCAGTTCCAGTAGGTATTCAACTCATCTCTGTTGTTTAGCCTTGCTTCTACGTTTTTCTGGTACCCAAACTGATAGGTAGGAAGAAAGTAGGTAGAGTTAGAGAAGTTTACGTTCCCGTTCACTGATGTTCTGAAGTCCAATCCTTCCAAAATTCGGAATGTGGCTGTCAGGCCACCCAGGAACTGCTTTCTGGCTAGTTCATTTGTCGTGATGTTGGCAATACCAATAGGGTTAGGCGGTGTAAACTGCTCCGAAGTGTTTGTAGGGGTAACAGTACCACCACCATAAGAACCATCTATGTTTCTCACAGGAATATGCGGAGGCAGCTGAATGGCTCTTGAGATAATGTTTGACTGTGTTGTCGATAGCCTTTCATCTGTTTGAGCATAGTTGAAATTTCCGTTGATCGTCAACCATTCCTTTGCTTTGTTGTCCATGTTCAAGCGTACAGAAAAGCGGTCAAACCCTGACCCTATCGCAATACCATCCTGGTTCAGGTACTCGCCTGATAAATAGTAAGTGGTTTTCTCACCACCTCCGCTCAGGCTTATCTGATGCTTCTGCATCGGTGCCGTTTGGAACAGCTCTTTCTGCCAGTTTGTACCTTCGCCAAGTATAGACGGATCTAAGAACTCCTGCCGAACTACCCCACCTGCAATAGCCTTATATTCCTTCTCCATCTGCGCATACTGGCGCATGTTCATTACTTCAAGCTCCTGCGGCGCAGCCTGCACACTGCCCAGGAAGCTGTAGTTGATGCTTACCTCACCAGACTTGCCGCGCTTTGTCGTGATCAAAACCACACCATTTGTGGCTCTGGAGCCGTAAACCGCTGTAGCCGAAGGCCCCTGTAAAATCTCCATACTTTCAATGTCCGATGGATTCAATGTAGAAAGTGGGTTAGAGCCTCCCGGAGAGGTAGATCCTTGGATCTGCACACCATCTATTACATAGAGAGGTTCGTTGCTGCCGTTAATAGAGTTTACACCTCTGATATTAACAGAAATGCCACCACCGGGTGCACCCGTGTTTTGAGTAACATAAACACCGGCAGCACGCCCCTGGATAGCCTGCTCAATGGTCGTGTTGACTGTCCTCTCTATTGCATCCGTACTGATTGTTGTCTGGGCGCCTGTCAGGTCGTTCTTTCTGATCTCGCCGTAGCCCGTTACAACTACCTCGCTCAGCAACTTGTTATCTTCCGCCATACGCACGTTAATAACAGACTGATTTCCAACTGTTACCTCCTGCGGGTTATAGCCAATAAAAGAAAACACAAGAACAGCGTCAGGACCTGGCACTGTAATATTAAAGTTTCCATCAACGCCTGTTGTAGCGCCGGTAGATGTACCCTTCACCAGTACGGTTACACCTGGCAGTGTAATGCCAGAGGATGCCTCAGTCACCTTACCGCTGACCTGGATCTGTGCAACTGCCTCAGGAAGAAGCCATCCCAACATTAAACAAAAAAGTAAAATTCTTTTCATACCATTAAATTTGATTAGACTCTCGTTTCAATTAATTGAACGTGGAAATTAAAAGTTGTCGACAGGCCCTGTTCTGCTGCCAACGGCTTTTGAACTTCACGTGTCACTCCATTTTATGCGCATGCTGTTTTAAATTAATCAAGGGTAATTTTTTCAATTTTAGAAAGGTGAGCCAATAGCTTTTTGCGATAGTTTCAGATCTTGCCTGGCAAGCGTGCCCATCAATCAGATTTATTAATCAAAAGTATGTACTCACTTTCATGCCTCCAATATCGTCACGCATTTATTTCAGCGCTATAACTATTGTCTCAAAATCTATGACTATTGTTTCATCAGAATATAAAACACCCACAACCTATTAATAACCAGATCATTAGCATCGCTTCACCATTTCCCTCTACGAGCTGTAAAAAAGCTATTTTAAAGCATTTGCTGCACTTTAAAGCCTGAAGTGAAACGACACTAAAGAGTCATAAGTAACTACTCACTTCCAAACCAAAGTTATTTCTTTTACCCCTCAAGCGATAATACTTTTTTATCATTTGTTTGATCAAAATGAAGTTATTTCTTACAAGAAGCCACTCCTCTTTTTGAATTTGAATAGAATGGCGTACTTTAAATCTGCCATCTCCCAACACAACTGTAGCATGGTACAGGAAGAGAAAATCATTGGTGAGTAGCCCTCGGGAATAGTAGCTATTCTGAATTGATTTAGCGAAAAAGACCGATGTCGCCGCTGGCGGAGGATCTTCTTCCGCACCAAAAGCAGATGGCAGAACAGCAACACCACCTGAACAGTCATTTTACACAACACCCTATATATGAAAAAACATCTTGCTTGCCTCTGTATAGCTATTGTTATGAGCTCTCTTTCACCGCTACTCGCTAACGTCGGGTTACCAGCAATCTTCAACAACCACATGGTGCTGCAGCAGAATGCCGACGTGGTAATATGGGGCTGGGGAAAGGCACAGGAACCTATCAGTGTCACGACCAGTTGGAACCAGCAAGCGGTCAAAACCGTGACCAGCCCAAATGGACACTGGAAGGTTACGGTTAAGACTCCCGCTGCCGGCGGCCCTTATAGCGTGACGGTGCAGGGCTATAATACGATTGTACTGGAAGATGTGCTGATCGGCGAAGTATGGCTGGTGTCTGGCCAGTCGAATATGGAATGGAGCGCCCGCGCCGGGATTGACAACGCCGAAGAGGCTGTAAAGGGCGCAGATTACCCGAACATCCGCTTCTTTAACGTGCTGCACCGCACTGCAGACGCCCCGCAACTGGACCTGGGCGGAGAATGGCAAGCTAGTACACCGGAAACGATGATTGACTTTAGCGCCATTGCCTATTTCTTCGGCAGAGAGCTGCACCAGGAACTGGATGTGCCCATCGGGTTAATCAACAGTAGTTGGGGAGGCACGCCAGCGGAAGTATGGATGGCGCCGGAGGTAATCACATCAGACCCTGGGCTGGCCGAGGCAGCCAAAAAGATTGCACCCATGGAGTGGGCGCCGCATGAGCCGGGAAAAACCTACCATGCCATGCTGGCTCCGCTGATTCCTTTTCGCATTGCCGGTGTGCTGTGGTACCAGGGCGAAACGAACACGGCCGCCCCACAATCTTACGAACGCCTGTTTCCGGCCCTGATCAAGCAATGGCGAAGCGAGTGGGGCTATGAATTTCCATTTTACTATGCACAGATAGCCCCCTTCACCTACGGACGCCCACAGGAAGGTGTGCTGCTGCGGGACGCCCAGCGCAAGTCGCTTGTTGTTCCAAACACAGGCATGGTGGTGATAAACGATATCGGCAACACCAAAGACATCCACCCAAGAAACAAACTAGATGTAGGAAAGCGGTTTGCTAACATCGCCCTGAACAAAACCTACGGCAGGAAAAACCTGCCAGTCTCAGGCCCGCTGTACCGGGAAATGAAAACAGAGGGAAACAAAATCCGCTTATACTTCGACCATGCTGAAAAAGGACTGATGGTGAAAGGCAAGAACCTGACGCACTTTGAAGTTGCCGGGGAAGACCAAAAATTTGTTCCGGCCAAAGCAAAGGTAGATGGAAACACGATTGTGGTAAGTGCTCCGGGCGTGAAGAAACCGAAAGCCGTACGCTTCGCCTGGAGCAACACGGCAGAGCCAAACCTCTTCAATACCGAAGGCCTGCCTGCTTCCAGCTTCCGCACCGACGATTGGCCTATCTCCTTGCAGTAAAGCGAAGAGAGGGCTTTGCCCCATATACTTCATAAACAAAGCGGCAAGTATAAAATGCAGTGCATTTTATACTTGCCGCTTTCATCTCTAACAGTTTTTATACTTGCGCACGCTCCAGCACTAGCTCTGTTGCACTTCTGCTGCTTCCCTGGCCACTGCTGCTCCACACTCGGGAGGAGTAACTTCTGGGTTAAAGTATGGAAGTAAGGCAAATAGAGTGAAACTGAAGTATGTGTATGACTAAGTATGGAAACGAAAGTAGTTTAACCTGTATTTTTGTAGCCAATCCGAAAGGATCTTGGTTGCGAGAGGTACCTGCGCTCCATTAAAGCTATTCTAGCTCGCCCACAAGATCCTTTCAGGATGACACTATAGTATAAAGTAGTGCTGTCTTTTTACTTAACTTATAAGAGTACTGTTAGTTGTACCCAGCTACACTTGCGGCGCTTAAGACTTAGCCGCTTTATTCGCTGGTTTGCTGCTGCTAAGCCGTAGCATCAGCACATCGTGCGCGGGTACTTCTGCTTTCAAAGCCTTGGCTGTGGTTCCGATTTCTTTCTTCGCCCATACATCACGCAGTTTATACTTGGTCTGGGTGGTTTTCAGCTGATGGTTGAAGATGGTATCGCTCACCGCATGTTTGCTCCAATCGAAGGTTACTTTTTGGGGCGTACCTTTCCGGTTCAACACACACATGGCCCAGTCGCCGTTGGCTAATGGCTTAAACCATACATCCATACTATCCTGTGCCGAGTATTTAAAGCCCTGAATGCCGAGCGGGTCCTGGTTGATGGCAATTACTTCTTTGTTGGTCAGTATCTCGCGGGTTTCTTTGCTCATTGTCCGCAGGTCGTTGCCGGCAATCAGCGGCGCGGCCAGCATGCTCCACATGGCAAAGTGCGCGCGGTCTTCGTTGGTGCGCATGCCGTTGCCTACTTCCATCATGTCCGGGTCGTTCCAGTGGCCGGGGCCTGCATACTTGCGCAGGCCGTCCTGCTTATCAATTATCTGCATCACACCCCACGATTTCCAGGTGCCGTGGTCGTAAACACAGTCCCAGCAGTTGTAGATGTCGCCGGTAGTGCGCCAGAGGTGGCCTACATCCTGCGCCCACTCCCACGGCTGGTTATCGCCCCACTCGCAGATGCTAAACACAATTGGTCTTCCTGCGGCAGTTAAGGCATCCCGCATGGTCATGTAAGCTCCTTCTGCTTTTAGTCCTTCCGTCTTGCACCAGTCATACTTCAGGTAATCTACTCCCCAGCTGGCGTAGGTTTGGGCATCCTGGTACTCACGCCCACGACTGCCGGGGCGGCCGCCGCATGTTTCCGAGCCGGCATCCGAGTAAATCCCGAACTTAAGCCCTTTGGAATGGATATAGTCTGCCAATGCTTTTATGCCAGATGGAAAACGCTTCGGGTCAGGGTGAATAAAGCCCAGGCTGTCGCGCTCGCCGTGCCAGCAGTCATCAATCACGATGTACTCATAGCCCGCCTCTTTCATACCGCTAACTACCATGGCATCAGCCGTTTCGCGGATAAGCTTTTCGTCTACATCACAGGCAAACTTATTCCAGCTGTTCCAGCCCATGGGTGGTGTCAGGGCCAGCCCCTGCTGCTTCTGGGCCACTGCCGTGAGGGCGAACAGGCAAAGGAGGAGGCAAAGTGTGTTTCTCATACGTATAGCTTTTTGTGATCTTGAAGTATGAAGTGTTTATTCCGCTGCAGCTTCTGCTTTAGCTTGCAGGCGCTGCATCAGTTCAGCGTACTTTTGAATGATAGCTAAGGTGGAGGCGTCTGAGTCGAAGACAGAATACCAGCCTTGCTTTTCGTGCGGCGGGTCTCCCAACAGGTTATCCCCTACTTTCCAGTAATTGCCGCCTTCCGCCGCTGCCGGTCTTCCCGCCCCGGAGTAAGCCCAGAAGTTGGCTCCTGCGATGGGTTTTCCTGCCTTGGCCTGGTTATACACAGCCTCGAAGATTCGCCTGTAAAAAGCATCGCGTGCGTCGGTGGGTGTGCCTGTGGCAAAGGTTTCGTTGTCGCGGGCTACGCCAAACTCCTCCAGCACCACCGGTTTGTTTAGCCGCTGTGCGGCGGCCACGTGCTCGTTTAGGTAAGCTGTTGCTTTCTCCACAGCGCCGGGCATAGTTTCTGCTGCCTTGTGCGGATCAAACCAGCCCCAGTTCTGTATCCAGATGTGCATGGTGGCATAGTCGATGTTTTTTGATTGGTGATCCTCGTAGAAATCGTTGCCGGCATGGTGCGAACTGGTGTTGCCTTCGCTGCCTATACTTACCAAGTGGTTCTTGTCCAGCTTTTTAATATAGCCCGCCGTTTCGTGCACCCACTTGCGGTATGTCTCTTTATTGTTGTAGCCGCGCGGCTCATTGCCCAGTTGCCAGGCCATAACAGTGGGATCATTTTTATACTTGATGCCGTTGATTTTATTCTCCCGGTTGATGATAAAGTTCAGGTGCTTGCGGTACAGCTTGGTGGCTTTCTTGTTATTGTAAAAGGAGGCCGAGAAACGCTGAAAGTCATCCCAACTAGAGGTGCCAGCGGGCGGTGCGTACGGAATGGTATCGCCGGTAGCCCAAGAAACGTACTGGCCCATGCCACCGCTCCACTCCCAGAAGTTGTTCAGTACCACTACCGCTGTCATGTCGCGCTTTGCCATTTCGGCCAGCAGGTAATCAAGGCCTTCCAGCACCTGTGCGTTATACTTGCCCGGCGAAGGCTGCAGCGAAGGTTTTGCCCGGTGCGGCTCCGTGTCCGGCCCCTCCGACCCCGCCATGATGCGCAGGTTCGTTACGCCCAGCTGTTTCAACTGATCCAGCTCCTGCTGCAGGCGTTCCCTATTGCCTCCGGTGGTGGTGGCGCCCAGGTTCATGCCATACCAGTAGTTAGCACCTATAAAATAATAAGGCGCACTATCACGCTCGAACTGCGTGTTTGCCACTTTAATAAAGCCTTTGCTTCCCTGTGCCCACGACAGCATGGCCGGGAAAAACAGTAGCGCAATAAGGATAAGCCGGATGTTCATATAGTATGGTTTAGGTTAATCTACTTGTTTTAAACTTGTGCACTTTATACTTGCTGCCTTTTATTCACCTGTGGATGCAGGCGCAGTTTGCAGGCTGCTATACTTTCTGCCTTTGGCACTGTTGCGCAGCAGCGACTTGTTTCGTTTGTACAGGTGCTGGATGTCCGGCTCCATCAGGATCTGCTCGTCGGCTGTGAACTGCCTGAAGTCGTTCTCCGCCGGGTGCCCCTTGTAAGGGCTGTAGTGGTGGCCGGTGTTGGCATTACGCCACACCATGATGTAGGAGATCTGCAGCGGCTCCAGCCCCTCCTCCAGCGCACGAAGCAAATGGGAAGTATACCAGTTGGAGATAGGCAGTTTGTCGAGACCGGTCTCGGTTAGCGCCGCCAGTTTTCCCTTGTCTCTTGCGATGCTGTCTAAGAGCGCTAGACTTTGGATCAGATCTGCTTTCTGCTCCGCAATGGGTTTGATGTTGCCTTCAAAGCCCATGTCCCAGTAATCATCCAGCCCAATAATGTCCACATAGTCATCGCCGGGATAGGCGTAGAAGTAAGCCGCCTTTCCTTCTGCCAAATTCATTCTGCTGCGGTCCGGGGAGAACGCGTAGATCAGGTTATGGACGTTCTTTTCGTCCCGAAGGTATTTCACGGTAAACTGCCAGAGCTGTACAAACTCCGCCTCGGTAGTATAGCCTTTGCCCCACCAGAACCAATCGCCGTTGTGCTCGTGGTAAGGGCGGAAGATGATAGGGATCGGGGTGAAGATATTCGCGCGGCACTTTTTCAGGAAATCTGCCGCCAGGTCCAGCTTTTGCAGGTAGGCTGCGTGTGCTTTGCCGCCGGGCAGCATGTCTTTTACCACATGGGTGGTGTCCCAGGAGTTGCCGCCGCTGGCCAGGTTATCCATGTGCCAGGCCACTGTGTTGATGCCGCCACGCTTGTATACTTCCCGAATGTAGTCCCGCACATCCTCAAAGGGTACGCCGTTGATGCTGTTCTCAGAGCCAATCTTACCCAGATCCCACCCGTGCACGGCGGGGTAAGCGCCGCTGATCTCCTTCACATCCGACCTACCGGGCACTGCCTTCCAGCCAACACCATAAGCCATCGCTTCATGCTGCCCGAAAAGCGTGCCGCTGTTCGCCAGCTTCTTCAGGTTATTATAAAGGAAAAGAGTCTTGCGCGTAGCATCCTCATCCACCAGCGCGGTAGCTTGTTGGGCCCTTGTATAAAGGCTGCAAAGTATAAAGGCGGCAAATAGTAAAAGTCTGTACGTTTTCATGCAGGAACTTTTGTATGATCAGGGTCAGTTGATTTATCTTATCAAGGCTAAGTATAAATTCTTATGCTTCAGCTTTCCAGTAAGCGTTGGCAGCGGTTCAGCACCTCCAGACAAGCGCGGCTGTTGTGGTACGGGCACTTCCAAAAGCCAATTTTTACTTCGTCCATCGGGCTGTAGTCGTCGTTCACGCCCCAAAGCCACTCGCCCTTCGCCTTGTCCAGCAAATGCTTTTGCGCAAAAGCCCAGGAGTTCAGCGACTGCTCCAGAAAGGCAGGATCAGAGGTGAACTGATAAGCGTTCAGGAAACCAACCATGGCCTCGGCGCTCACCCACCATTCGCGGTGCGTGTCGTACTGCTGCCTGCTGCGGTCCAGCTCGTGGTACAGACTACCGTCCTGTTGCAAACCCTCTGCTGTGGCGCGAGCCATTTTTATACTTAGCGCCTTCACTTCTTCGGTTAACTCCTCCTTCCCAAGCACCTCCGCTGCCTCCAGCAAAAGCCATGAAGCTTCAATGTCATGCCCGTACGATACCAGATCAGCTGTTGGCTTCCACTCCCGGGTAAAGAACAGCTGCAGGTGGCCTGTTTCAGCATCCACAATTTTAGCAAGGAACAACCTAATAAGGCTTTCCAGTTGCTGCGCCAATTGCGCATCAGGCCAGCACCTGTAGAGGTTGGCATAGGCCTCTAAAATGTGCAGGTGCGTATTCATCGTCTTTGGATCATTGCGGTCTTTCGGACTTAGACGCAAATCCTCCAGCAGCTCCCCCTCCCGACTAAAGGCTTCAAAATAGCCGCCATGCTCCTTGTCAAAACTAAACTGCTCTATCCACTCGTACAGTTGCTGGCTATACTTCAGCGCCTCCTGATTTTCGGTTACAAGATGATATTCGCTTAAGCCGTAGATGGCAAAGGCTAGCGCATAGACTTGTTTGCGCGTGTTCAGCGGTTCTCCTGCCGCACTTATCTCCCAGTAAACGCCACCATGTTGCACATCTATAAAATGCCCGACCAGATAGTTGTAGGCGCGCCTCGCCAGCAGCAGGTGCTTTTCATGTTTGCTGTGTCGGTAAGCCGCAGCAAACGTCCACAGAATACGAGCATTCAACACCGCTCCCTTTGGAGCACCGGCCTGCACCTGCCCGTCGTTGTTCATTTCTCCAACAAAGCCACCCTGCTGCTCATCAACAGCATGCAGCTCCCAAAACGCCAGAATACGCTGGAGTTCGGAAGCTGCCTCCACCTTATAAGCACTCACCTTATGCCTGTCTACCGATGCTGCTGTTTGGGTCATGTCAGGAAATGGCTGTGGCCAATACGGCTGGTTGTATCTTTAAATAGGCCAGGTTCTGATCTATCAGTATATTCAGGCGCTCCACCGTTGCACCTGATCGCAGCTCGTCGGTTGGAGTATGCAGCACATAATCCAGCAGTTTATTTAGCGTGGTGGTAACTACATGCATGCGCGTATCGGAGGAGCCGTAGTAGATAAACACAGTTCCATCGTCGTCCAATATCCAGCCATTGCTGAACACCACGTTAGAGACATCGCCAATCCGCTCCTCGCCCTCCGGCGCAATAAAATAGCCAGCTGGTTTATGAAGCACTTTTGTAGGGTCCTGCAGGTCGGTCAGGAAAGTATAAAGTACATAGCGCAGGCCTGCTGCCGTGTTACGCACCCCGTGCGCCAGGTGCAGCCAGCCTTTCTCTGTTTTCAAAGGTGCCGGTCCCTGCCCGTTTTTCACCTCGTTTATGGTGTGGTATTGTTTCGCATCCAGCACCGTTTCTTTCTCAATTACCGCATTCTCAATACAGTCAGCCAATCCCCAGCCGATGCCACCACCAGAGCCAGCCTCTATAAAGCCATCCTGCGGACGGGTGTAAAAGGCATACTTGCCGTCTACAAACTCCGGGTGCAGCACCACGTTGCGTTGCTGCGGTGATGGCGTTTTCAGGTCTGCCAGGCGTTCCCAGGTCTTCAGGTCGTGGGTGCGGGCAATACCACACTGGGCTACAGCCGACGACTCATTGCCTGGCTTGGCGGCGGGGTCTTTCCGCTCGGTGCAGAAAAGGCCGTAAATCCAGCCGTCTTCATGCTGCACCAGGCGCATATCATACACATTTACATCCGGTACTGCTGTTTCGGGCATGGTGATGGGCCGGTCCCAGAACTTGAAATTGTCGATGCCATTCGGACTTTCAGCCACGGCAAAGAAAGACTTTCGGTCAGCTCCCTCCACCCGCACCACCAGCAGGTAGTTGCCATCCAGTTTGATAGCGCCAGAGTTGAAGGCGGCATTAATTCCGAAACGCTCCATCAGGTAAGGGTTCGTTTCCGGATTAAAATCGTAGCGCCAGAAAAGCGGCGTATGCTGCGCTGTGAGCACCGGGTACGTATAGCGGTCGAACACGCCGTTCCCCAATTCCTCCTTCGGGTTCTCCCGGGTAATTAAAGTATGATATGCACACTCCAACTGCTTTAGTCTTTCTTTAAAAGTAGATTCCATTGTATAAATGGTTGTTATTTCTGATTGTAGTAAATTCTAATAATTGCCGCCAGCTACCGCTACAGGGTCTTTTTTAGGTGGCTTTTCTGCGTTCGGGTTCTTAGGCGGTATAGCGGGGCTGTCTTTTGGCAGTCGGTCCCACCAGGTTTTCTTCATCACCACGGCACATACTAAAAATACACCTAAGGTAATGTATAGCTCGGTCTGCATCTGGATAACCAGGTAGATGGGCAGTAGCGTCAGACTCATCTGTGCCACCACGCCAATAATCACATTGAACACATCAAACCAAAAGCTTTTATTTTCCTGGAAGTCCGGGTTTTCCACTTTAACCAGTTTATCCACTGGTCCCCAGAAGCCCCAGGGGCGCACGGTGCTGTAGAAGCTTTTCAGCGTTTCCATGTCGGTGGGCGGAGCGGCCAGCGTACCTACTATACTTCCGATCAGGGAGAGCAACAGCAGCACCGGGAAATAGTACAGGTCCAGCCCATCGAAGAAGAAAGGGAAAATCAGCGCCGGAGTTATACCTGACAGCATGCCCCAGAAAAAGCCGTTGCTGTTAAAGCGCCACCAGTACCATTTCAGCACGTTGGCCGCGATGTAGCCCCCGTAAAGGCCCGACACGATCCACTGCAGCAGGCTGTTTACATCTTTGGCGAAGAAGCCCAGCACCACGCTTAGCACCACCACCAGGATACCCGACAGGTAATTCATACTTGTCACCACGGAGTTAGGTGCTGTGGGGTTGACGTACTTGAGATACACATCATTTACAATGTAAGCCTGCGCTGCATTTAAAGTACCGGCAAAGGTGCCGATAAAGGCAGAAAGCAGGCCTGCTACGATCAAACCAAGTATACCGGTCGGGGCAAAGTTCACGATAGCGGCAGGCAGTATTTGTTCGTAATCAATGCGGCCTCCCGTTTCCAGATTCAGCTGTTCAAAGTTCAGAAGCGCGAGCACCGTGAAGCTGATGATCATGAGGTAGCGTGTCGGGATCAGCACCAACGATACAAAGCCGCTCATCTTGGCTGCATCCTGCGGCGTACGGGCTGACAAGATTTTCTGCATATCGTAGTTCGGCGTTGGCCCAGCCAAGCTTGCCAGTACGCCTTTGAAAAGCATCAGCGAAAAGAAGATACCGAAGAGTGAGAAGCCATCCTCCTGAATCTTAGTGTTTACGTCGTCCAGGATGCCGGTCCAGTCCATGTCCAGCGTTGCCCCGAAAAATGGCGTCTTCCACCCTTCCGGCACCACCAGTGTTCCGGCAGAAATGTTCTCGATGGCGATGTAGCCGATCACAAAAGCGCCAATGGTGATGATGGCGAACTGCAGTACATCGGCCCAAACAATGCTTGCCATACCGCCTAGTATAGAGTAGAAAACGGCGAAAAGCGTGAAGACTAAACCGTAGACATGCGGCACGTACTCGGCAGAAACGGTAAACGGCACATAAGGCTGCACCACCGACCAGGGTATAAATATCTCTACAAACTTGCCCAGACCGATAAAGCCATAGGCCAGAAAGCCAAGGCAGCTAAGCAGAGCAAACACCACCACAATGGCGTGTGATTTGTTCGTGCTCTTTGTTCTGCCGAAGCGGGTCAGCATCCACTCCGCCCCGGTGGTTACGTTGGAGCGCCGCAGCCAGATGCCCAGAAATACCATCAGGAAAACCTGGTTGAAGGACGGCCAGAGCCACGGAATCCAGATACTTTTCAGGCCATACACAAAGGCCAGCATCACCATCCACATGGTACCGGAAATATCAAACATGCCCGAGGCGTTCGAAAGACCGAGCGCGTACCAAGGCAGCGTATTGCCACCCAGCAAGTAGGCCTCCTTGTTTTGCTTTGCCCGGTTCTTCAGTATCAAGCCTATAGCGGCAACGGCCACCAGGTAGCTCACGATAATACCAATGTCTATTGCTGCTAATTTCATTTCCTGTGTTATTGAGCTATACTTTTAGTAACCACTTGTTGCCTTGGCTTCCGTTGCCGGAGTAACCGGACTATAGAGGTCTGCTGCCTTTACATCGCTTCCAAAAAGCGTCTCTGCCTTTTGATAAAATTTCTTGAAATCCGAGGCACTTTCCTGGTCTGGGTAAGGCACGTAATAGTGGTCGGGCCGGGCGTTTCGCCACAGCAGCACGTATGATAGTCCGCTGTTTTGTATGATGGGCAACAAGGTTTCTGTCCACCAAGTAGGCTGCGGAATGCGTTCCAGGCCTGTTTCTGTGATGGCGTATACTTTGTTCCGTTCCTCACCTATTTCCCGCAACAGCTCCACCATACGGCGCGTGTCGGCCACGAAGGTATCCACAGTGTCGGTTGGGTTGGGGCGATGGTAAACGTCAAAGCCAATCAGGTCCACGTAGGCATTCCCGGGGTAGCGCTCCAGGTATTCCTCTTTTGTCTTGAATTTATCAGGTGAGTAGGCGTAGAGCAGGTTGTGCACCTTTTTCTTATCGCGCAGGTATTCTACGGTGAAGCGGTAAAGCTGCTTGTACTCTTCGGGGGAGGCATGGTCGCGGCCCCACCAGAACCAGCTGCCGTTATGCTCGTGCAGTGGCCGGAATACAACCGGAATAGCTTCTCCATTTGCTCCTTTCAGGCTCTTCATAAATTTGGCAACTTCGTTTAGCCACGATTTATACTGGCGCATGGCCTTTTTATCTGCAAACAGCTGCTGAATGGTGGAGTCCTGTTTGTCCCAGCTTGATTTGGAGGGATCAACGGGGTTGTTGAGGTGCCAGCTGAATGTATTGAGTCCACCTTGTGCATACACCTGCTGCACGTAGGCACGCATGTTAGCGAAGGGAACACTATCAAGGTTGATGGGGCTTTTTAACTCCAGGTGACCCAAATCCCAGCCAACAACAGCCGGGTAATCGCTTACCACCTCTTTCACGTCTGATCGGCCGTCTTCATACTTCCAATTAACGCCGTAGGCGAGGTCGTCCTGGTGCCCCAACATCACACCCCGTTCGCTTAGCCGCTGCAGGTTGGCGTATAGGTGCCTTGTCTCCTTGCTGGCTTTCGCATCTATCGGCAGGTGCTGCGCCGCGAGCACATTCACGAGAAGCACCTGGGCTATACTTAACAGAAGCATTTTTAGCATATGGTATGACTTTGTCCTTTAAACAGTGTGCGACGTAGCTGCTATACTATGTAGGATGATAAAAGAAAGGCATAACTCTAAGATACTTTTAAGCTATGGCCTTTCTCCAACAACTCAACCTAAAATCACTCACCAAATATACCAACTATCTCCTTTGTCAGGATAATACTATTTTATCATTTCATTGACTTCAGATGGCCCAACAGATAGCCATCCACTTTTAATTAATTCCAACACTTCCCTGGTCACTTATAAGTATAAAAGCCGATACA
This sequence comes from Pontibacter rugosus, assembly GCF_042678745.1. Lineage (NCBI taxonomy): Bacteria > Pseudomonadati > Bacteroidota > Cytophagia > Cytophagales > Hymenobacteraceae > Pontibacter > Pontibacter rugosus. The sequence goes on from NZ_JBHTLD010000033.1 coordinate 15,628, forward strand.
GCTAGAGGAGAAGCCTGATCAGGTGCATAAACACCCTTACACTATACTTGCTATACTTCAGAAGGCTATTTTTTAAAAGCATCGCTAAGGTTATAACACAGCAGCAGCACCTCCCTGGAAAGTATTTATTTAGATTTACTTTGCTGATTCTAGCTAAAAAGAGCTAAATTTAAATAGCCCTACTTCTAATACTTATTTAACAGGCATCATGTCAGATCACCTTTCAAACATTTACCGGGAAATTACGCCCCTGAATGCAAGCGACTGCTTTACGTTTTTTAAGCGGGTGAAGCAGGAGTTTAATTTCCCGCTGCACACGCACGAGGAGTTTGAGTTGAACTTTATACTTGATGCCGCCGGGGCAAAACGTATTGTAGGGGATAATGTGGAGGTGATCGACGACTTAGAACTTGTACTGGTGGGTAGTAATTTGCCGCATGGGTGGTTTAACCATACCTGCCAAAGCAAGTCTATCTACGAGATCACGATACAGTTTCACCGCGACCTGTTTGATGACCGGTTCCTGCGGCGCAACCAGCTTAGTCATGTACGGGCGCTGCTGGAGCGGGCTTCCAAAGGAATTGTTTTCTCAAAGGAAACAGCCGCCGCCTTCCGGGAGCGTATCGAGCAGCTCACCACCAAAAGCGGGTTTGACTCTGTCCTGGAACTGATGTCGCTCCTGCACGACCTGGCCCTGTCGCGCGACATGCGGACCTTGTCCAATGCCTCTTTTTCCGAAGGGCAGTTCAGCTACAACAGCCGCCGGATTGAGAAAGCCTTTGAGTTTATGGAAGCGCATTTCGACAAGGATATTGCCCTGGCCGATGTGGCCAAAGTGGTAAACATGCCGGAAGTGTCCTTCAGCCGTTTTATTAAGAAACGAACCGGCCGCACGTTTATCGAGAGCCTAAACGAAATTCGCCTGGGCCACGCTTCCCGCCTACTAATTGACACCACACAGACCGTGGCGGAAGTATCTTTTAGCAGTGGCTTTAACAACCTATCCTACTTCAACCGCATCTTCAGAAAGAAAAACGGCTGCACTCCTACCGAGTTCCGCCTTAATTACTCCGGCACCAGGGTGTTTATTTAGTTTTTGTGCGGGTTGACTTACGTATGATAAACGGGGAATTTGACTTGCCCTTTTAAAGCTACTGTCTCAATACCTTTAGCTTAAAAAGATAGCTACCGCAAGTTTTCAACTTGTGGTCGAAATGGTACCAGCTTCCAACTGGCGGAAGCATCCTATAATCAGGCCGCCAATTGAAACTATCCACTGCCGCCTTAGTAGAACGCTGCGCGCCCGTCGGATTGTAAACCCAACACTATACTTAGGCACAAGTATAAATACTTGCGCTAGCCCCCCTCCGTAGAGTTAATCTTGTACAGAAAAAGTTGCAAGCGAGCTACGAAAGCTGAAAGCTTTCCTCATTTCAACCACAAGATGAAATCCTGCGGTAGTTGGTTTATTTCTACAAAATCAACTACCCGAAAGAGCCTCTCCCAATTCCTGAACATAATCTGTTGGTGTTTTGCCGTACAGTTCTTTAAAGCATTTGCTGAAGTAAGCAGGATCGCTGAAGCCGGTGCTGTAGGCTACTTCTGCCACTGTAAGGTTTTTTTCCTGCAACAGAAGCGTGGCGTGGCGCAGTCGGATGTTCCGGATAAAGATACTAACGGACAAACCGGTGAGGCCTTTCATTTTGCGGTAAAGCTGCGATCGGCTCATGCCCAGCTCGCTGGCCAGCATATCAGGGCTAAAGCCTGAATCAGGCAAGTGCGCTTCTACCACCTGCACAAGGCGCTCCATAAACTTCTCGTCCAGGAAGTTTGTAGCCAGTTGCTCTGGCTCGAAATTCGGGTCCTCCAGAAACTGCTGCTTCAGGAGCTTTCTGCTGGCAATAAGGTTCTTTACCTTAGCCTTGAGCACTGGCACGCTAAATGGCTTGGCTATGTAGTCGTCTGCTCCTGTTTCCAGCCCCTGCAGCTGACTATACTCGGTAGATTGGGCCGTTAGCAGGATGACCGGGATGTGGCACGTACTTTCATTTTGCTTTAGTTTCTCGCACAGCTCAATTCCACTTAGCTCCGGCATCAGCACATCGCTTATGATGAGGTCCGGCATCTTGGCCTTCGCTTTTTCAAAGCCCTCTGCGCCATTGCGGGCCTCCTCTATGCGGTAGATCCCCTTGAAATTGTAGTGCAGGTAGCGCCGCACATCCTGGCTGTCTTCCACCAGCAGCAGCAACGGTACTTCACTTGGCAACTGTGCTTCAGCTATTGCATCTGCATCAGTTACAGCTGGTATATTTTCCTTGCCGGCCAGCAGTTCATCCAGCTTCGCATCCACGTCCGGAAATGCAAGCTCCTCTGTGGTGAACCGTTGGCTGTTAACAGGCAGCCAAATGGTAAACTTACTTCCCTTTCCCATTTCACTGGCCACATCTATGTCGCCGTAATGCCGCTCCACCAGTTGCTTTACAAGAGTTAAGCCAATGCCTGAGCCTTTCTTTCGGTAGCCTTTCTTTTCCACCTGAAAGAAACGCTCAAAAATCTTGTCCTTTTCCTCCTGCGGAATCCCCACACCACTATCCTCCACTTCTATTCGGGCATATGCACCCGGCGCAGGATCCTTTGCCACCAGCCGTGACGATAGCAGCTTCACATCCTTCTCCAAAGACAGCTTTATTGTGATCTTCCCATACTCCGGCGTAAACTTGAAGGCGTTGGACAGCAGGTTGTACAGGATCTTCTCCAGCTTATCCGGGTCGAAGTATACTTCTGCCGCATCTACATCCGAAGTAAAAAGATACACGATGTTGTTGCGCTCCGCCTTGTAAGAGAACATATCGGCTATACTTCTGGCAAACTGCACCATGTCCCACTTCACCACTTTCAGTTTCATCATGCCCGCATCCGCTTCCGACACATCCAGCAATTGGGTGATGAGGCGCAACAACAGGTTAGAGTTACGCTGAATAAGCTGGTACAAGCCCAAACGCTCCTCCGATGCCATAGCGCTACCTTCCCGCACCAACTTGTTAACCGGGTCACCAATCAGGGTGAGCGGCGTACGGAACTCATGGGAGATGTTGGCAAAGAAATTAAGTTTAAGGGTATCCAGTTCATGTATTTTTTCAGCTTCCAGCTTTTGCAAACGTAGTTTGTTCTTCTGCCGCTCCAGGTAAAGCGTTGCGCTTCTGTACCCGTAGAGGATTCCCAGAATGCAGCAGGCATAAAAGGCGTAGGCCCAGCCTGTCTGCCAGAAAGGCGGGCGAATAGTTATCTTCAGTAATGTTTCCTGCTCGTTCCACAGGCCGTCGTTGTTGGCCGCCTTCACCCGAAACGTGTACTCCCCCGGGTCCAGGTTGGTGTAGGTAGCGTCGCGGCGGTTGCCTACATAGTTCCAGTTTTGCTCGAAGCCCTCCATTTTATACGCGTACTGGTTTTTCTCAGGACGCACCAGGTTGAGCCCCACAAATTCGAAGCTCATCACGTTTTGGTCGTGTGAGAGCGTGATTTCATGTGTTTCGCTTATGCTTTTACTTAAAGGCGACTGGTCCTTCCCCACCAGTACCTGCTTGTTGAAAAGCTTAAAGTCAGTGATAACGACAGGTGTTTTGTAGGGATTATCACGGATATGCTCCGGGTTAAACACATTTAAACCATTTTTTCCACCAAAGTATATTTCATTGTCTCCACCCTTAGAATAAGCACCCGGAAAGAATTCGTTTGATTGCAGCCCATCCAGCCTACTGTAATTGCGGAAGGTCTGCGTAGCGGCATCGAATTTAGAAAGTCCGTTGTTTGTGCTGATCCACAGGTTGCCCTTTTTATCAGCTACCCCACCCATGATAAAGTTATTGGCTAACCCGTTCTTCTCGGTGTATACCACAAAATCCTTTTTCTGCTCATCATAGCGGTTCAGTCCGTTTTCAGTTCCTATCCATACTTTGCCTTTCTGGTCGGAGAAGATGGAACGCACGTTGTTATGGCTCAACGCACTGTTATGATGGCTATAACTGATAAAGTCCTGTTTGCCCGGCTCCAGTATACTTACCCCTGCCACACTCCCAGCCCAGATACGGTTTTTGTCATCAGCCAGCACGGTGAATACCCAATCATTAGCCAGTGAGTGCTGCCAGTCGCTGTAGTTGGCCCGGTAATGCGTAAAGGTGTTTGTTTTCCTATCCAGCTTGTCTACCCCGCCGCCGTGCACAGCTACCCATAAGTTCTGCTGCTTGTCTTCGGCAATATCCCGGATGTCGTTTCCGTTGATGGATTTTGGATTACCCGGCTCATGCCTGTAAGACACAAAGCGTTTGCTGGCGGTGTCGAAATACTGCAGGCCTCCCCGATAGGTGCCCACCCAGATGGTACCATCGCTGCTTTCAAATATCTTAAAAACGGTACCTCCTCCCAGGCTATAAGCATTCTGAGGATTAGAAGTATAATGGGTCTTCGTATTTGTTTGCGCATCCCACACATCAATACCCATGGTATAGTAGCCCACCCACAAGTTGCCTTTGCTGTCTTTCAGCACAGTAGAAACGCTCGACTTGGTTAGTCCATTTTTGGTGCTAGTATTCTGGCTAAAATGTATAAACGGATTGTTAACGATAGTCCTAACTACGCCTCCCTGAAAGCAAGCCATCCATAAGGTTCCCTGTACATCCTCATACAGCGCGTTCACCGCCAATGCCGTCTGTCCGGAGCTTCTGCTGTTATAGGTTTCATACATTATAAAACTGTCTTCCTGCCGGTTGTAGCGGCTAAGGGAAAAGCCGTCTCCGTACCAGATTCTATTTTTACTGTCTTTGAGGATATCTTTGATGTGGTTACGCTCTTTGAGGTAAGGGTAGCGGTATACTTTATTCTGTGCGATATCCAGTCTGTTAAGGCCGCCGCCACGCGTGCCAACCCAGAGTTGGTTGCCGTCCAGTTCCAGACTCATGATTTCGTTATTGCTCAGCGAGTGCTGATTGCCTGGCTGATGCCTGTAACGGTTCATTTTTCCGCTGGCAGGATTAAACAAGGCGAGGCCTTCCTGCTCAAGCCCAAGCCACACGTTTCCTTTGGTATCAGCCTCCAGCGAGCGTATGCTCTCCGCCTGCGTACGCACGTGTATGTAAGACTGGATAAGATGCTCGTAAGGTAGGAGATCGGCTGGGGGCACCAGCTTTCTAAGGGCAGCCAGGAAACTGGCACGGCTGTGGAACTCCTTTTTCTCCAGCCTGCGCAGGGCCGTCAGAAAACGGGCTGCCAGCCCCTGCTCCTTCAGATGGGTAACAGTCTCGGGAGTAACCTGCAATTTTATGTCTCTGAGATACTGATCAAAACGCTGTTCTTTTCGATCAAATTTGTTGAGCCCCCACAAGGTACCTACCCAAAGTTGCTTGGTGGCATCTTCGGTAATGGAAGTTACATAGTGGTAGGAAAGGCTGTGCTCATCATACACCTGGGGCGCAAAGTTTGTAAAGGAGTCGGTGTTTTTGTTGTACCTGCTCAGCCCGCTGTTTTCTGTCCCGATCCAAAGCACGCCCTGGTGATCTACAAATAACACGCTGATCTTGTTATCACAGAGGCTGGTGGAGTCTTCCGGGTCATTCCGGTACGTTTTAACATTATAGCCATCGTAGCGGTTTAGGCCATCAATGGTGCCAACCCAGATAAAACCCTGCTTGTCTTGCACCACGCTGGTGACATCACTGCAGGAGAGGCCATCCTCCTTTAACAGATGTTCAAATTTCAGCTCGTTGTACTGAGCATGCCCCAGCAGGGAACAACTTAGCAACATCACTACCAACCACAGTCTGATCATCATATTTTATACTTCAGGTTTTGAAAGGCCACTTTATACTTGCTACTGCCATGTGTTACAAGTTAATGCAGCATACATAGTTGCATTGCCGAAAACTGGTTGCTCCTAAACGAAACAAAAAGATCCCCGCGCCCCTACAAAAAGGCAGACGCAACAGCATTACAAAGTATACTGTAAGCTTGCCATCCTAAATATAAATATTTCTTAACAATTTAATAACAAGCAGGTGCAAAAACCTGATACTTATAAAGGCGTCAAGTAAACATAATCCATAAAAGTCGCTGGTTTTGCTGAGTTAAGATGGTTTTGATAAATAGCTTTTATGACGCTACAACGAGAACTAAAATGTGAGCAGCCACTGCTAATGCCTTTTTTTGGATGCGAATAGGCGTTCTAAGTATAAAAACAGCGAAGCCTCCCCAATAACTGGAGAGGCTTCGCTGTTTTTATACTTGATAGGGTACTTATGCCCATTTCTTAAGTATGGCTACCAAGTCTCGGTTTGTAAAAGGCTTACACAAATGGTCATTCATGCCGGCTTCCATACTTTTAGCGATATCATCTTTATAGGCATTTGCGGAAAAAGCGATAATGGGACTTTTCAGACCAGCCCGCCTTAGCCTACTGGAGGCTTCAAGCCCATCTACACCCGGCATTTGAATATCCATCAGAATCAGGTCGAAGGGGTTATCTAAAGCTATTTGCACGGCCTCTTCACCTCCCTCTGCGGTTGTCACTACAGCCCCGTAATTCTCCAGCACATCCTGTATCAACAGTACATTGATCGGGTTATCATCCACCACCAGCACCTGATAATTATCGCGTACCTTGTAAGACAATTCATACTCGTCATCATCCATAGCCAACTCCTCGCTTTTAACAAAGTTTAATTTAACACTAAACCAGAAAGAAGAGCCCTCACCCTGCCTCTCTGGTGGGCTCGAAACACCCATCTCGCCGTGCATCAGGCGCACAAGCTTTTTACTTATTGCTAAACCCAGGCCAAAGCCACCGTATTTGCGTGACGTGGTTTGATCGGATTGGGTAAAGGATTCGAAGATAACAGCTTGTTTCTCTGCTGGTATGCCTATACCTGTATCTGTTACGGTAAACAACAGTTCCACCGCCTCCTCTGCTTCATCTACGGCCAAAACACTTCCGTGCATCCGTATGCTTCCAGTCTCTGTAAATTTGATGGCATTACTCACCAGGTTAATAAGCACCTGGTTAATGCGTGTCGGGTCTCCCACTATTACTTTGGGCACGGCATCATCAAACGTATAAGTAAAGGCAACCTGCTTCGCTCCTGCCAGGTGCTTGTAAGGCTCCAGGTGTGATGCCACATTTTCACGTATGTCAAATGGTATTGCCTCAATGGAAATCTTGTCCTGCTCAATGCGGTGCAGGTCCAGGATATCGTTCAGCAGCTTGGTAAGGTTAGAGCCTGATGTTTTAATCAGGTTTACATACTGCGCCTGTGCTGTGTTTAAGGGGGTATCCTTCAGCAGGTTGGTAAAGCCCATGATGCCGTTAAGCGGTGTCCTGATTTCATGGCTCATACTTGAGAGAAAGTTGCTCTTTGCCTCGTTAGCAGCTTCTGCTTTCTCTTTAGCATCCTGTAGCTCCTGCTCCTTTTTCTTCAGCTCTGTTATGTCTTTGGCAATAATCAGTATGCCCTCCTGCTCATGCTGGTTGTTGTACAGGTAAGACAGCGAGCAGGAAGTCGGCATTTTATTACCTGAACTGGTTGTAAGCAACAGCTCTTTGTTGAGGAGCTTGCCCTCCTGCTCAAAAATAGCTTTAGCCTCATGTAATTTTGGATTATCGAGGTAGGTATAAAGGTCTGCAACTGGCATACCTATAAGATCTACCTCTTTGAAGCCAGTAATCTCTTCAAAAGCCTCGTTTACGTTTCGGATAGTATAATCCTTGTTCAGAACCAGCAGCATATCTACCACTCCTTGGTAAATGCTTTGCATAAAATCACGGGATACCGTAGATTTTTTCAGTTCCTGGCCCAGCATACGGATGCCCTCGATCAGCGCATCCAGTTCATCACCGGAGTCGGAGGCTTCGATTTGATAATCGAAGTTCCCGTTGGCCACTTCTGTTATAAGATTAATGATATCTTCTATTCGATCGTTCAGGATTTTCACGTGCGTCTCCTTTATTCTTTTTCTATGGCGATAGTGGCTTCCAACATCTCCAAGGTATAATTGTCTTTTGCCTGGAAGTAGGCAACTTTTGGATATGCCGTTGCTCCCACGCGCTTTTTCTCTAAGGTAGCTGAAATACCCAAATTGGCCTTTTGGTAGCCGAGGCTATTAGCCCGCTTCACTATCTGAAGCAAAGCCTGGCGATAAGCTCCAAACTTGTGCGTATACTCGTAGTCAAGGCCGGTAAGCATAAAGCTGTATACTTTGGCTGCGTTTTTATGGCAGAAACACACGGCCACAGGCATGCCTGTTCCTCCAAATTCTTTTTTAAGCTTTAACGTAATAAACTCCCAATAAGGATCATTGTTCATTTCGCGAAATACTTTATCTGGAAACAGGAATATATTAAGCCCCAGGTTCTTATCTTTTACATTCCGAAACAGGCTGATGGCATGGTCTAATTCAGCCTCAGGTAGCTGGTCCCGCACCTCTACATCAAAGTAGTGTTCGTAGCGTTTAATGTAGCGGCTATAATTGCGTCGGTTCTCCTTCGTTAGGGTGTCCAGGAACTCAGTTTCTGTTTTCCAGCCGAGGTTAGTTACTACGCACGACTCCGGCATGTCTGCCTTCACGAAGCCCTGCGCCACCATAAATTCATCCATTTCCTGATCTCCGGCTTCAAAATCGCGTAGCATCACGTTACTTGCCCCTGCTTTTTCCTGCTCGCGGCTTAACTCCTCCATCAATAGTTTTAAGGCGCTTTTCCACCCGGTGTGCTCTCTGTTCAGGTACAGGTGATTTCCTTCTGTGAACAGGCTACCAAGTATAACTCCCGTTGAAGTCAGGTAATAGGGATTAAGCTCGCGCTCTTTCTCCACCACTTTAGAAACAGACACACGCGAGAAAATATCCTCTTTGTGCAGGGCGATTACAGAAAAAGTGAGCAGCAGCAATTTCCCTTGCTCATCCTCTACCTGATAGTAGCGGAAAGTCCAATCGTGCTCTGCTGCCCCGTTTCCGCTAAAGGTCTTTTCCAGGAAGTTCAACCCATTCCAGTCGAACATGCCGTGCTTGCCCAGGTAGCCGTTCCAAATATTCGGATCAACCTCCTGAATAGAGGCATACGTTTTAAGCTTATAAAACTGTTCTAACGCAGGAGTTGCCTTAGCAGCAGCCACTGTTATGGCTGGAGTCATTTTAAAAGCCTTTCGGATTTTATCCTGCGTTTGGTTCGTTGCCTCCAGCGCCTTGGTAAAGTTTACCTGAAGCCGCTTTACCAGTTCTTCTATATCCTCATAAGTGTTGTTTAACGATATGGTGATCCGGATGCCAATGTTTTTGGTAGGCACGGCCGGAAAGGTAGCCAGGTTTACGTATACGCCATCCTGCAGCAGCGCCTGCACCAGGTAATTCCCCATATCCATGGTGCCTGTGCCGATAAAGAAGATGGGGCTGTTGCTCTCGTGCACCAAGGGCAGGTCTGTTTCTTTAAGCAAAAGGTTAAAGTAGGCTATCCTGTTTTGCAGCTCCTTCTGTAAAGTATAAATTTCCTCGCTCAGGTGAATTTTAGCCGAGGCAATGGCTGCTCCCAACGTAGCAGGCTCTATTTGTACAGAAAAAGTAAGCGGGCCGCCAAAGTTGTTTACCTTATGGTACCACTCTTCGTTGGGGAACAGCGATAAGCCGCCACAGGCACCAAAGGCTTTGCCCAAGTTGGCAGTGAGCACCATTTTTCGATACAGCGTATTACCCATCTGGCTCATCACATAGCCTGTGCCGTGCTCACCAGCCCAACTCATACCATGGGCATCATCTACATACAAGTATAATTGCTCATACTTTTCTGCCAAGGCAATCATATCTTTTATAGGCGCAAAGTCTCCGTACATTGAGTAAACGCCGTCTGCCATATACCAGATACGCTCATACTTGCTGCGCTGCTTTAATATGCGGTCTTCCAGCATCTCCAGGTTGTTGTGCCGGATCATTTCCACAGACACTCCCTGGCTAAGTAGCTTCTTTACCGCTTCCTGCACACTAGCATGCACCTGGTGGTCCAGTATTACAAGGTCTGTCTGCCGGATAAGGCTGGGAATAGTGGTTAAGTGCGCAAGGGGACAGTTTTTAGAGATTACAGCCGGAGCCTTGTACATCTGCTGCACCATCTGCTCCAGTTGCGCGTATAAAGGGTTAGACACATACGTGCGCGACATAGGAAACTGAGTTCCATAGCGTTCAATAGCATCAATAGCACCTTTTTTTAAGTCAGCATGGTGCTCAAGACCTAAGTAACCACAAGTGCCAAAATGCAGCACTTGATGACCATTTAAGGTCAGGTGTTGCCCATCCAAGGTTTCATCCTGGGCATGCAGATGGATGATACCGTTTTTTTTGGAAACAGAAAGAACTGAATCTACTGTATCCAACATATTGTTATGCCTGATTTTCGCCATAAAACTCTTTTACTTGCAAATATTTTTAGACATTTGATAAATTATCAGACTGCATATAATTAGCCATTGATGGTAAATTCTGAAAGCGATCGAGACATTAAGTCAACCGAAACAGCTTATGTTAAAATGATGCTAAAGAACGGCATCTTCTATATGTACTATAAGCCCCTGAAGCAGCTGGAGTTAACTGTTGCCAAGCAAATAGTTAACGACCGGATTGCCTTTGTGGAAGGCGAGTCGTACCCCTGTTTGTTTGATATACAGCCGGTAGAGCATTCTACAAAAGAAGCGCGCGACTATATGGCAGACGAAGGGAACGACTTCGTAATATCCAGCGCTATTTTAGTAGGATCACCTGTATTGCGTATGATGGCTAACTTTTTCATAATGGTTAATAAGCCTAAGAACCCTACCCGCATGTTTTCAGACGAGAAAAGCGCACTTGAGTGGCTGGTTCAGTTTAAGCAATAAACCTGCTGATTTGTTTTGTCTCACACCGAAGTGAAAGTGATTTATACTTACTTAACCTGTCTCTTCTCCTAACCTCCTCTGAATTAACAAACTTGTCGCTTTTAAACATATTCAGGGAAAGTATAAACCTTAACGCCTCCTGTTTTCAGGTGCAAGAGCTTAACCTGTTTCTCCTCATCATAGTTCAAGCACCTGTACGAACATAAGCAGGATAGATGTTTAAACATGTTTTTACTTATATCTGTGCAATTTGATCTTTCAGAGAGGCTAAGTGCAGGCAAAGGAAAGTAGAGTTGAAGGGTTAATTTACCCTCAAGTTGGCATAAACTCAGTTACTGTATTGACTATAAGGCAGTTTCTGTAATAATTGATTTAAAGCATAATTGCCATGCTATGCCATCATCAGATGGAAGTTACCAAAGGCACTTAGAATAGGAGAATGCTTTATACCCAGCTACAGGACCGCCGACAGACATGAGGCAGATTTGAAATGTACAGGTGTATGATGAGGGTGTGGCTATAAGCTATAAAAGCCTCTGCTTGGGTAGCAGCAGATGTTAGAGAAATAGAAAAACAAACAAGCAGTTAACCTTTGTTGTTCTCTGCGCTAATTGAGATAAGAAGTTGGTATTGAAGCACTGTTCCCACCTAGCAGTTGACCAATTTAATGTTTGAGCTAGCAATTGGCCTAGAAAACCTGTTTAAATCTTCTAACGAATTATTTCTAATTTGGCGAAGCACTAGTATACGTTTAATGAAGCAAGTGTATACTACCTTCGCCTAAACCACTTTTTATCTTTCTTATACTTAAGCTTTGCAGAATCTAGCTCAAATATAAGCAGCTCCTCGTTGGCTGGAGCTTTTTTCACTTTCGTTGCAGAAGACAAAGTGGTATACCTCACATCATCATCAAAGTTCGGGTCTAGTTCCTCGTTCATCTTGCAAGAAGACAGGCAGAGAAGCGCTAAAGCTGATATCAGTACAAGTTTGTTCATAGAGAGAATCTTGCATTATAATAAGTATATGGAAAACCATATAAAAGG
>NZ_JBHTLD010000034.1:0-27208 GCF_042678745.1 Pontibacter rugosus
ATATAATTAGCATAAATAACTTTTGTTCATGCCGCGAAGCTGTTAGCCGTAGATAATTTATCATCTGTGGCAACAGCCATACTTAAAAAATGCTGGATAAAGGGCTTCAATTTAGGGTGTATGCTGGATGTAAACAGGCAGCAGCAACAGTTTACGTAATCTTAACAGCCGTTTAACCGTAAAAGCTACTACCGGGGGAGAAACCTGCGGTGAATAAGTGTAATTAAAATCTAAAATTGAAAGCTATGAGCAGCAATAATAGAAATATCGAGAACGAAGGAGATTTTGAAAAGGACAAGAATTTAAGCGGACGTCCACAAGGCACAAACACAGGCCCTGTAGCCGGTGGCGCTGATAATACGCGCGGTGAAAACAAACCTAGCAGTGAAGGCAACAGCGGTGGTGCCAAATCAGGAAAAGCAGGTTCTGATAACGATAACCACACTAACTTAACCACTACAAGCCGTGGCGCTGACAGTACAGACAAGGAATTTCGTACGGATCAGCCTAATGCCAGCACGCTGAAGGCGCACAAAAGCAACGTTGACATCGACAAAGATAAATTAAAGTAAGAATCTGATTTCTTACACAAAGTAAAAGCCACTCTTAGCAATAGGAGTGGCTTTTACTTTGTGTAACCAGCTATAACTTATTCAGCTTAAAGTAACCCAGGTGCAATTCATCTTCTGTGCCCTCACCTGTTTGTATCAGTAGCTGGTACTTTTGCTTGTGGTGCGCGGGCAGTATATCTTTTACCTGATGCAGCTCATCTACATCTACGCCATACTTATCATCTATATGCGAAGCTGCGCCTTTAGAGCCGGTGTGCTTGTAGAAGGCAGTTTGCCGGGCTTGCCTGATGGCCGCACTCTTATCAGTCGCCACGGCCAGCATCTTGTAGTGGAACTCCTCGAACTCACCGGCTTTGTAGCCTCCCAGGTTCAGGAAAAACAAACTGTTCATACTTTCTTCAACTGCACCCTCTTGTGGCACAACTGTTATTTTAAAGTCACGAACTTGCCTTACTTCACGCCAGGCATCTACGTGTAAATTCCCCTTGGCTTCCGGCCAAAAAGCTTTGATATCGGGTATCAGATCTTTTACTGTATTTCCAATTCCAAAGAAGACATCGTGTTGCTCTGTGTTTCTGCCTGCTGGCCTACACCCGAGCATCAGCATAAATAATTTGGGTTCCTGCATAATATCTTCACTTGTGACCAAGTATAAGCAAAGCTTTACTCTTATCCTTCTTAACTTAGCGCCTAAGTATAACGCTGCTGCACCTGTTGAGTATAAAATACCTTTTTTTTAGTGTAAACAGAACAAGTAGCTGCCAAGTATAAACGGGCAATCAACCTGCCCTCGAAATCAGTTAAAAATAAAATGAAGTTACAAGGAAATATACTCGACATCAAGAATACCAGAGACTCTAAAAACCTGGGCATCGAAATTCATCTGGATAAGATTGAGTACATCACAAATAAAAAAGACGGCCGGTATAACCAACCCTTCGATTTTATAGATGAACTGGAAACGCCTATGGTTATCACTGGAGATTGCCTGGCCCGCATCAACAACAAGCACCTGCAGGATGGAGAGTATGATTTTCAGGTGTATGATAAAGTAGGTGAAGAATATGTGCTTAACCCAGACAAGTTTCTTTCGGTGCTGATCACGTATGATTTTGAAGCCGATATTACTATTTTAACTTCTGTGGAATATTCGGTAACGGTAACAAACGAAGAGTTTAAGCAAATTAAGGCAGAAAGAAGCAAAGAGAAAAAGCAACTGAGAGGCAAAGGGCGCAGAAGCTAGACTGCTCCCTTATTCAGGAATTTTCAAGCATGAAAGGCCTATAATAGCACCTCCTGTAGCTGCCATTGGGTAAATATCCGTAGCAGGTCATACTTAATTTGCCTACTTCAGCTCATCTAAAACTTTATACATCTTCTTAACAAGTGCAGACGACGAGCCGTTGTAGTTGTTTACAAGAAATGAGAAGGTGTAAGTTTTACCGTCTTTGCCGGTGTGATAGCCCGTGTAGCCTTTTACGCCTCTAATGGTGCCGCTTTTCATTTTGATGCCATTATAAACAGGCAGTGAAGTATAAAACCCATCGAACCAGGGCTGCTTGCGGGCATGCTGCAAAATACTTACCTGGGCATGTGTGGTTACCCTGTTCAGCGGCGAAAGGCCGGAGCCGTCCACTATACTTAATTCGGTCTCGGGCACACCTCTTTTGCTCCAGTAATTCTGCAATAATGCTACACCTTTGTCAGTTGAGCCACTGCCACTATGCTTAAAAGCCATGGTCTTTAGCAAGGCCTCGCCATATAGATTAATGCTCTTTCGGTTAAACCAGTAAACGATGCTGTCCAGCGGTGGTGAGGTGATCGTATGGAAAGTAGTAAACGACCCTAGCTCTGATTTCGACTGCTCTCTCACAGTTATACTTTTAGGCGACTGCACCCCCATCCGCTGCAGGGCATCAGACAAAGAACCAGCAAACTGATGAGCCGGAGATGGCAAAGCGCCAGAGATTTTAAAGCTGTTTTCATTAACAGGAATAGTACCCCGGATTACCGCTGACTGCGCATTTAACGGGAAATAAATAAAGGCATTGTCGCCGGTGCCTGCGGAGGCGGCACTTAGTTCTGATCTCAAGGTATAGCCGTATAAGGCGGGCACAGTTTTTACAATACTCACCGCACTACCAAGTTGCGATCCTGACTTCAAAATTACATCATACTGGTTTTCCCGCCAGTTAAGCTTTGATGGCCCTGCCCCATAATAATTACCGACATCCTGCCAGATCCAGCCATCCGGAACCGTTTCTTCGTTCCAGCCACTGTTGTCTACCCTAACCTTCTTGATTGTTTTTATCCCCAGGTTGCGTATGGCTAGTGCGGCATCCTGCAGTGCCACTTCCTCGGTTGTGCTCTTCCAGCGCCAGGAGCCAAAGGTAGGATCGCCGCCAGGCAGCAGCAGAAGTAAGGCACCGTCATTTGTTTTCTGGTATGCCATTTTGGTTTGGTATGTATAGCCATCGCCCAGCAGCTCGTAAGCACTAACACTGGTAATTACTTTAAGCGTAGAAGCCGGAGCAAGCCCGATCATGCCGTTTTTATCAAACACTACCTGCCCTGTTTTAGCATCCACTACATATAAAGAGGCTATGGCATGGCGCAGTTGCGGGTCGTTCTGAAAAGCTTGAAAGGCAGCGTTGAGTTTATCAGGTACAGCCTGCGACAGAGCTGCAAATTGAACCAGAACTAAAAGTAAAAGCAGAAAGGCTTTGGCAAGAAGGTTTTTCATTCAGATAAAATAGGCATTTTATACTTATAATGCCCGCCTGGAGTAAAATTCTCTCTGTTTAGCTTTGCCAGGAAGGGCTTGAAGACTAAGTTATGTTAAAATTTAACTAATCTTGCCTGTTTAGTGTTAAAGAGAGGCAGGTGAAGTAACGACAGTCGCTTTACCCGACAATGAACAAGAGAAGAAAAAGATGCAGCAATTAAGTGATAAAGTATATAAAAGCGAGTTTGTAGACACCTTTGGTGGTGACAACAGCGGTGACCTGAATCCGCGGCAAACGCCGGGAGTATTGTACAGCAAAGCCTTACCTACTCCTGTAGAAAAACCCGAGTTACTGGCCTGGTCTGATGACTTGGCCAAAGAGCTTGGCGTTCAGAAACCAACAGATCAGAAGGATATTGACATACTGGGCGGCAATGCCGTGACTGACACAATGCGGCCTTACGCAGCCTGCTATGCCGGCCACCAGTTCGGCAATTGGGCTGGGCAGCTGGGCGATGGCCGGGCCATCACACTTGGCGAATGGGAAGCACCAAACGGACAATCATGGGAGTTACAGCTGAAGGGCGCAGGGCCTACCCCCTACTCCCGCAGAGCTGACGGTAGAGCTGTTTTACGCTCATCGGTGCGCGAATATCTGATGAGTGAAGCGATGCATTACCTCGGCATCCCGACCACCAGGGCCCTTAGCCTGGTATCGACAGGCGATCCTGTGCTGCGCGATATGTTTTACAACGGCAATGCGGCTTACGAGCCGGGAGCTATTGTGATGCGCGTAGCACCTAGTTTGCTGCGCTTCGGTAACTTCGAGCTTTTGGCTGCCCGCAAAGAGCTGGAGAACCTAAAGAAATTGACAGACTGGACCATCGCGCGTTACTACCCACACATACAGGGCGAGGGTGATGAACGTATACTTGCCTGGTTTAAAGAAATTGTAGACAAAACCGCTGCCCTGATGGTAGAATGGTTACGTGTCGGCTTTGTACATGGTGTGATGAACACCGACAACATGTCTATACTTGGGCTGACGATTGACTACGGCCCTTACTCTTTTGTAGATAACTACGACCTGAACTTTACGCCAAACACCACCGACTTACCCGGCAGAAGGTATGCCTTCGGCAAGCAGCCATCCATCGCTTACTGGAACCTGAGCCGACTGGCCATGGCTATAGCGCCTTTGCTGCAAGGCACAGAAGAGTTGGTAAAAATACATGCTGGCTTTGATGATGCTTTCACGAAACAGTACATGGAGATGATGGGCAATAAGTTGGGACTGGATCAGGTAAAAGCAGAAGACGTAGCATTGTTTGCACAACTGGAAAAGATGCTGGCTACCGTACAACCCGACATGACTATTTTCTACCAGCTCCTGATCGACCTGCCGCTGGAAGCAGAAACTGAGGCCGAAATGGCGGCGCACTTTGAGCCGAGCCTATACAACAAACTCAGCAAAGAAGAAAGTCAGCAACTGTCCGAAGTCATCAAGGCTTACCAGGAAAGAATCAAAGCCAACACCTGTTCCCGAGAAGAATCCCAAAAGAAAATGCGCCAGGCAAACCCACGCTTTATACTTCGCAATTACCTGCTATCGCAGGCGATTGAGCAGCTAGAGCAAGGGAACAACGATTTGTTTGAGAAACTGCAGGAGGCCATAAAAGAACCATACTCGAACAAGTATGAAGAATTCTTCGCTAAGCGTCCGGAGTGGGCCACGAACAAAGCCGGTTGTTCTATGCTATCCTGCAGCTCGTAAGGGAGAATTCATTTGCAATCTTAGCAAGCGAAAATCAGGTGGCCAAGCTGTTTTATACTTCATAGTGCTGCTATAAAGTATAAAACAGCTTGGCATTTTACTGCGCAAACATCAAATTTTGCAGGCTCTAAGTATAAAGTTGCTTAAAAAGAGATCGTAAATAATATAACGGAGGGTGCTTACCTTTGCGGAGCATTTGCTAAAGTATAGCCTCAAATCATAAACTATGACATTCAAAGAAATATATGCCCGTGTTTTACCTTTCTGGGGAGAAAGTATAGACGTATCAGATGGCATGATTCTGGAGGCGAAGCCACCTAAAAAAGGCACCTTAGCAATCATGCCACAGGCAGCATCAAACTTTTACTCGCCTAACTTCAGCAGCCGGTGGAATGAAGCAGAAGAAGCCGTCGCTAAAGACGATGTTTTTGGCAAAATAATGGTTTGGAGTATCTATCAGGTTTTCCATCGCCAGGCCCGGCAACTCTTCGAAGAAGGCAAATTCGTTCTTAACCCTGCCAGTACCGACAGAGTAGTGCTGGAGGAGCAGTACTACAAAAACCTACAGGAAGATGCGGGAGAAGAAGAGCTGGCCCAGTACGAACGGATAATTGACTGATCAGCTTTCAGGAGCGGCCATTGTTAACGCTGCTCCTGAAAGCCTATGCTGCGAAAATCTCATCTGGATTTTTGAAAGCTTTAAACTCTATAGGGTTGCCGCTTAAGTCAAGTATAAACATGGTACGCTGCTCTCCGGTCTGGCCCTGGTAGCGTGTTTGCGGCTCCACAATAAAGTTGATGCCATTTTGTTTTAGTCGCTCCTGCACCTCTTCAAACTGCTCAAAGCTAAGTATACAGCCGAAATGAGGAATAGGCACATCAACGCCATCTACTTTGCCAGAATAATCCAGCTCAGGTAGATTACCACTCACATGCGCCGAAAGTTGATGTCCGAAAAAATTAAAGTCTATCCAGGTTTCAGTGCTTCTGCCTTCGTTGCAGCCAAGTATGGCTACATAAAACTGGCGCGTGGAAGCGATGTCTTTTACTTTAAAAGCGTAGTGAAATGCGCTCATGTTAATACCCTTTTTGAAGTGAAACAGTGTTGATTAGCGGCTTGTTGTGCATCAGCCTGTCGTAGTTTTCCAAAATCTGATCTACAGCAGAAGTAGGATCAGTTTTACTGGCCATGTGCGGCGTTATGTTAATTTTAGGGTGCGTCCATAAGCTGTTGTTTTCAGGCAGTGGCTCCTGCCGGAAAACATCCAGGCTTGCCCCTGACAGATGCCCGCTATCCAGTAACTGCAACAGATCCTTTTCTACCACATGCTCCCCTCTTGCCACGTTTATCACAAAAGCGTCTTTAGGCAATTTGCTCAGCGTGGCTTTATTCAACATGTTTGCCGTATCTGGGGTTAAAGGCAGCAGGCAAACCAGAATATCTGAAACACTCAGGAAAGCATTTAAGTCTTCAGCCCCAGCATATATGTTGATACTTTCTGAACGCTTTGCCGTTCTTGCCCAACCGCTAACTCTAAAGCCGACTTTGTGTAGCTGCTGTGCCACGTACATTCCTAACACGCCC
The DNA here is from genome assembly GCF_042678745.1 of Pontibacter rugosus. Lineage (NCBI taxonomy): Bacteria > Pseudomonadati > Bacteroidota > Cytophagia > Cytophagales > Hymenobacteraceae > Pontibacter > Pontibacter rugosus. The sequence continues at coordinate 6,657 of NZ_JBHTLD010000034.1, forward strand.
ACTCCCATCACTCCTACCCTTACTTCCTCGATCCGCTTGTAAGGTATAGGTTGCCAGTTTTGCTGTAGTTGCTGCACTTTATAAGCAGAAATCCCGCGTAAATAATCCATGGCAAGGACAAGTATAAACTCTGCCATGTCCTTTGTAAGGTTAGTATCTATAATTTTCGTTATGGCCACACCCGCAGGTAATTCCGGGTCGCGGAGCACATGGTCTACCCCAGCGCCCATCGAGGCAATACATTTTAGGTTTGGGAAATTCTTAAAAACGCCTAACGGGTGGTTCCAGGCCATCGCGAATTCCACATCTTGCGTTGGCGTGTTATCAGAATAAGTTCTTACTTCCAGATCAGGCCGTTTTTCCTTAAATACTTTCAGCCAGGGCGTTAAGTCTTTGCCCTGCGTAAAGATGGTAATTGGCATAAGGTTCTTGTATCGTTTAAGCTTGTTTAGGTACTTACGGGCAGTGCCCATCGTATGGATTATTGTTTACAATATACCTTATTTAGGCCTTTGCGCCAAAAGGCATACCCCATGAGATGAAATGGGTATGAGGCAAAAGGGTGAACTCAATCAAGTATAAGCTCGTTTTCAGAAAGACGAATCAACAGTAAATAAATACATGCTGCGCTGGATAGATGTGCTAAAGTATGCCAAGTATAGCAACCCTGAGCCACGGGTGCGAGTGGAGAAAACCGAAGAGGAGTGGCAGCAGCTACTTACTTCGCAGCAATATCGTGTAACAAGGGAGAAAGGCACAGAACCGCCGTACCGCAACGTCTATTGCCGCTCTTATGAGCCTGGCATTTATACCTGTGTTGGCTGCGGCAGTTTGCTCTTCAGCTCCAGCACAAAGTACCATGCCATCTCTGGCTGGCCCAGCTTTACACAGCCTGCTACCAAAAATGCCATGAAGTATTCTTTTGATGATAGCCACAACATGCAGCGCATAGAGGTGATATGTAATGTATGTGATGCCCATCTGGGCCATGTATTTAATGATGGGCCGGAGCCGCACGGTTTGCGGTATTGTATTAATTCGGCTAGTATGGTAAGGGTGGAAGAAGAAGAAGTTGATAGCGTGTTTAGGAATAATAAAGGCCCAGCCGGCGAGGCGAAAAGCCAGCTATGAAATATGTTAAAGTGAGAATTTAATGAACAGCAACTACGGTAGTTAATTCCAAACACGTACTTTAACCATCCATCACACTTCAAAAAACAAAAGCGCCACTCTCATACAAGAGTGGCGCTTTCATATCCATTGCAAGTATAGATCTACTTCGCTACAGTTCTCTCAATCTCCCGCAGGTTCTCCATTTTCTTGTTTCTAAGAAAACCATTGATATCTTCAAAATGCTCTCTGATGCGCTTGTTACCAAACTCAAACACTTTCGTTGCCAGCCCATCCAGGAAGTCCCGGTCGTGCGACACCAGGATAAGCGTGCCATCAAAAGCTCTGAGCGCATCCTTCAGAATATCTTTTGTCTTGATGTCCAGGTGGTTGGTTGGTTCGTCCAGAATGAGCAGGTTGACAGGCTGTAGCAGGAGTTTCATCAAAGCCAGGCGGGTTTTCTCGCCACCGGAAAGCACCTTCACCTTTTTATCAATGGTCTCGCCACTAAACATAAAGGCGCCCAGCATATCTTTGATTTTTGTGCGCACGTCGCCTACGGCAATCTGGTCGATGGTCTGGAATACGGTCAGGCCTTCGTCTAACAGCGATGCCTGGTTCTGCGCGAAATACCCGATCATGCAGTTGTGCCCTAACTGCAGATTACCTGAGTAATCTATCTCGCTCATGATGGCTTTTACCAGCGTAGATTTACCTTCGCCGTTCTTACCGACAAAAGCAATCTTCTCACCTCGCTCTATCGTCAGCGACACATCGTTAAATACGGTGTAATCACCATACTTCTTCGTTAGGTTCTCGGCTATTACCGGATAATTGCCAGAGCGTGGTGCGGGCGGAAATTTAATGTTCAGTGCTGACGTATCCACTTCGTCTACCTCCACAATTTCCATTTTCTCCAGCATCTTCACACGCGACTGTACCTGTAGCGTTTTAGAGTATGTGCCTTTGAAGCGATCGATGAATGTCTGTATTTCAGCCATCTCTTTCTGCTGGTCTTCAAACTGCCTCTGTTGCTGTTCGCGTCTTTCTTTGCGAAGTTGCAGGTACTGCGAGTAATTTACTTTATAATCGTAAATACGGCCCATTGTTACCTCAATCGTGCGGTTGGTGATGTTGTCAACAAAAGTCTTGTCGTGCGAGATCACAATCACGGCCTTCGCATTATTCACCAGGAAGTCCTCCAGCCATTGAATAGACTCAATATCCATGTGGTTGGTAGGCTCATCCAGCAGGATCAGGTCAGGCTTTTGCAGCAGAATCTTAGCCAGCTCGATGCGCATGCGCCAGCCGCCGCTGAACTCGCTTGTCGGCCTGGTAAAATCGCTCCGCAGAAAGCCTAGCCCCTGCAGCGTTTTCTCTACTTCTGCATCAAAGTTGATTTCTTCGATGGAGTAGTACTTCTCGCCCAGTTCCGAAACCTGTTCAATCAGTTTATAGTAATCGTCGGAGTCGTAGTCGGTACGGGTTTCAAGCTGCGCATTCAGCGCGTCCATCTGCGCTTTCATGTCCAGCACCTGTGCAAAAGCTTTAGATGCCTCTTCAAACACGGTACAGTTATCCTCTGTTAACAGGTGCTGCGGCAGGTATGCTATTACGGCATCTTTCGGTGCAGAAATTTTACCTTTGGTAGGCTTGTTTACACCGGCAATTACTTTCAGCAAGGTAGACTTCCCTGCCCCGTTTTTCCCCATAAGGGCAATGCGGTCGTTCTCGTTGATGTTAAAACCAACATTGCTAAAAAGTGCCGAACCGTTAAATTCGACTGTAACTCCGTCAACTGAAATCATAATCTGGCTATTAAGGGTGCAAATATAGTATAATCTCTGCTGGGTTTTAAAGATGTTCTGCCTTTAGAGAAGGTTCTATTTGCTCTTGTTTCTGCAAAGAAATACAAATATGGGAGTGGAATTAGTTCTTTTGCTTGACAAAAGTAGGTGAGTTAGACTATCGACTGTTTAAGCTAGCGTTGCTTTTAGCCACCCACGGCTGTGGTTCCTGCCTTTTCTATAGCAATCGCCTAGACGTCCCAAGTTAGACAGAGGTCCTATATTCTCATCAAATAGAAAAGCAAATACAGCCAGTGAAGCAAAAAATTAGCTAAAACTAGGTCTTCACAAGTCTAGAGTAAGAACAGCCTCATAAATCCTTGGCAAGCAAATTAGAATCCAGCTGCTGCATCATCGCCACGGGGATCTGCTCCTGCTTCAAGCTTTCCGTTTGGCAATACCAGAATGGCATCTACTCGCCCAAACCGGCCACGAGGCTCCAGTTTGTAGCCTTTATTGCGCAGCACCTCCCGCACATCGGCAGGTATAGCCGCTTCTTCATGCTGGATCTCGTCGGGTAGCCATTGGTGGTGGAAGCGTGGTGCTGCCACAGCCTGTTGCATCGTCATGCCATGCTCCAGCACATTGAGGATATTCTGAAAAACAGAGGTGATGATGGTGGAGCCGCCCGGTGTACCCACTACCATGTATAGCTTGCCTTCTTTTTCAAGTATAGTAGGCGTCATGGAACTCAGCATGCGCTTGCCCGGCTGTATGGCGTTGGCTTTGCCGCCTACCAGCCCGAACATATTCGGCACGCCTGGCTTGGCGCTGAAGTCATCCATCTCGTTGTTCAGCAGAAAGCCCGCTCCCTCTACTACTACTTTAGAGCCGTAGCCACCATTTAGTGTGGTAGTGATAGACACTGCATTACCCGCCGGGTCTACAATGCTAAAGTGGGTGGTTTGGTCTGACTCATACACCGGCAGCTGCCCTGCTTCTATACTTGAAGATGGTGTCGCTTTAGCCATGCTCATGCTGCTCATGCGCTGTTTTAGGTACATCTCATCCAGCAGTTGCGCTACTGGCACCTTCACAAAATCAGGATCGCCTAAGTATTTCGCCCGGTCGGCATACACGCGGCGCTCCGCTTCTGTGAGCACCTGTACCGCCTCTGCACTTTGCCAGCCATACTTGCTCAGCTCGTAAGGCTCTACCATTTCCAGCAGCTGCACCAAAGCCACACCACCACTTGATGGTGGAGGCATAGAGATTACTTTGTAGCCTTTGTAGTTTCCGGTAATCGGTTGGCGCCACGCTGAAGTATAGTTCTTCAGGTCTTCGTGTGTGATAATGCCGCCACCACGCTGCATCTCTTTTACAAATAGGTCAGCTGTTTCACCGGCATAAAACCCTTCGCGTCCCTTATCACGAATGCGTTCTAACGTGCGGGCAAGGTCGGGGTGGCGAAGCCTGTCACCTGCCTGCCATACTTTCTCGCGCACCAGGTACGGTTGGTGCTTGTTATTCTGAATAAACGCTTCCTTGGCTTCGTTTAGTCCATTCGCTTCTTTTTGCGTGAGTACCACACCATTTCGAGCCAGGTCTATAGCTGGCTGCACCAGTTCTGCCCAAGGCATAGAGCCCATCTTTTTGTGTATCTTCACCATACCATCTACTGCACCTGGTACACCTACAGCTAAATGCCCATCCGTGCTCAAACCATTGATTACATTTCCGGCTTGATCCTGGTACATGGTTTCAGAGGCGGCAGCTGGTGCCATTTCACGGTAATCTAACGCACCTATTTTGCCATCAGCATCACGAAACACCATAAAGCCGCCACCGCCAATATTGCCTGCCACCGGAAAAGCTACTGCCAGGGCAAACTGTGTGGCTATAGCTGCATCATAGGCATTGCCGCCTTTCTTCATAATCTCCATCCCGATGCGTGATGCTTCCGGGTGTGCCGACACCACCATGGCTTTATCAGCGGTATAACCTCGTGCCGCAGCATTCGCAACGTCAGCAGTAGGTTTAGAACTGGTGGCGCAGCCGCTAAAGAGGGTCGGGAGCAACACGAGCAGCAGCAGCCATACTTTTACAGCGGCTACTTTAGGAGTATGTTGAGGCATCGATTTTAGGTTGATGTGAGGATACAAGATAAAAAGCTTACGCCAGCTATGAAAGTATAGCTGGCGCAAAAGTATGCTGAAGTCCAAAGTATAAACTTAGTTGTTATCGAGTTGATGCTGTTTACTTGCGCCATTGTGCATGCATGGCTTTAACTTAATACAAAGTCTATTATCCAAAATCTAGCGTCTAACGTCTCTAAAAAGGTTGCGAACGTCTTTATCCTGCAGAGCAGCATAGTCTGCTGCGGTGTCAATGTCAACGGCTCCGAATGGAAAAGGCACTAAGGCGACACCAGCTTTATACTTGTACAGGAGCTTTTTTGCTCCCTCCTGCCCTGATAAGTTCAGTAGCTCCGGGAAGTATGCTTTACCGAAAAGCACAGGTGTACCCATGGTTTCGCTATAGGTGCAGGCTACTATTCCGGCTTCACTTTTTTTCTGCAGCAGCTGGTTCAGCAACTCAGCATCTACGTAAGGCTGATCACAAAGCAGAAGCAGGACAGCATCTATTCCTGTATTCACCTCCAATAGCTTTTGCAGACCACAGCGTATGGAAGCGCCCATGCCCTGCTGCCATGCTTCATTCTTCACCACCTGCACTGGCAGTCCTTCCAGGTCAGATACTACACTTTCATAGTTTGCGCCCAGCACTACGACTACCTCCTCACACCAAGAGCTTGTTGCAGCGCGAATAGCACGCTGCAACAAGCTCTCGTTTTCATGTACCAATAATTGTTTAGGCTGCCCAAGTCTCGTGGAAGCCCCTGCTGCAAGTATAACTACTCCCGCTTGCATGGCTATACTTGCTGAATTTGCTCCAGCACATCGTTTTTGCGCGGATGAATTGGCTCCTGCCTGTCTCGTAGCGGCTTTCCCTGTTTATGAGCAAGTGTGGCTTTGATTTCAGCAAGTATGGAAAGCGCTATTTCCTCGGCGGTTTCGGCTCCGATGTCCAGTCCAGTTGGTCCGTATACTTTGCCTATTTGCTCTGCTGTTATACTTACACCTTCTTCTTCCAGCTCCTCCAGCATGCGCTCCAGCTTCTTTTTAGGGCCTAAGGCACCGATGTAATGCAGCGGCAAAGGCAGCAGTTGGCGTAGCATTTCGAGGTCGTAATTGTAATTGTGCGTGAGTAGTATAACCACTGTTTGCTCGTCTACAGCGACATGCTCCAGCACCTGCTGCGCTTTCAGCACAAGCACCTGGTCTGCTAGCGGAAATCGTTCTGCAGTGGCGTAGTTGGCGCGGCCATCCACCACGGTTATTTTCCAACCAAGCACATGCGCCATCTGCACCAAAGGCATGGCATCGTTTCCTGCGCCAGCTATTACCAGCGAAACAGCAGGTTTAAGCACTTCTACAAAAGCAGTCAGCTGCTCCTCTGCCTCATAACTTCGGAAGATAGACTTGCTAAGAATCATGGCTTCCTGCGCATCTGCTAGCAGCTTTTCCTGCAGTCCCTTATCTTTGCAAGTGCTTCTTATACTTCCCTGCTTATCTAAGAAAAGGCAAGTACCCATTTGTGCTGCCTTCTTGTTTTCCAGCGAGAAGAGCGTAAGTATAACCACCTGTTGCCGATTTGCCAGAAAAGCTTTTAGCAGCGCCACCGGATTGTCAGGGTTTTCTGTATTTATCGGCTCAATCAGAATCTGAATAATACCGTTGCAACCCAGTCCTACACCTAGTTTTGCATCATCCTCATCGGTGGTATCATACGTAACCAGCATAGGCTTTTGCTGCAGCATCACCAGGCGTGCTTTGCGCAGGGCATCGCCTTCCAGGCAGCCACCGCTGATGGCTCCGGTCAGTTTCCCGTCTTCCGTCACCAGCATGCGGGCTCCCGGTCTGCGATACGAGGAGCCCTGCACGTGTACGACGGTAGCTAATGCTGTACTTTTTCCTTCTGCCCTTGCTTCGTCATAAGCCGAAACAATATCCTTTATCTCTTTCATTTGTTGTTCATCCAAGCTGCCTCACAGCATTTTATACTTGCTGCTATAGTAGTTTATCCAGCGTGATCGGCAGACTGCGCACGCGTTTACCAGTGGCATGAAAAATAGCGTTGGCAATGGCCGGCGCTACACTCACGATACCGATTTCGCCCAGACCTTTCGCTCCGAGGTTATTCACGATATCATCTTTCTCGTCTAAAAAAATCACCTCTATATCATGCACATCAGCATTCACCGGCACATGGTATTTATCCAGGTCGTGGTTGATGAAGCGGCCATACTTATTATCCATCACCGATTCCTCCTCCAGCGCCGCACCGATGCCCCAAACGACACCGCCCATAATCTGGCTTTTGGCTGTTTTAGGGTTGATGATATTACCGCCTGCAATGCCACTTACCACGCGCGTTACCTTCACCGTTCCAAGGTCTTCATCCACCTTCACCTCCACAAACACAGCAGAGTGTGCATAAGCAGCATACTTACTCTGCTTCTCTTCATCCGGTTCATGGTTCACCTGCTCTTCCAGCGTTTCAGAAAGGATAGATATGATAGCCACGGCTTTAGAGGCATCTTTACGGAGCCTGATCTGTCCGTCTACAAATTCCACATCCTGCTGTTCGGCACCGGCCAAAGGAGAGTTTGGCTGCTTTTGCGCCTGCTCTACAAGCTTCTGCCCTACCTGCTCACAAACGGCTTTTACGGCAGAACCAACTGAGGATACGGTCCAGGAACCGCCTTCCAGCGGCGACTTTGGCAGCGATGAATCACCTAGCAAGAAGGCAACATCATCCAGTGGCAGGCCAAGTGTATCAGCAGCAATCTGCGTCATTACGGTATAGGTTCCTGTACCGATGTCGGCGGTAGCGCAGCTTACCGTTAGCTTGCCATTTGGAGTGAGCACGGCTTTAGCGGCAGCCTTTTTCTGTGTGGCCTCCCATGCGCCGTTGGCTACGCCCCAACCGATCAGGTTGTGGCCTTCGCGCATCGAGCGAGGCTCCTGGCTGCGCTTGCTCCAGCCGAATTTCTCTCCTGCCTGGCGGTAGCACTCGCGCAGCTCTTTGCTGGAGAAGGGTTTGTCTTCGTTGCTGTCTTTTTCGGAGTAGTTCTTCAGGCGGAATTCTACCGGGTCCACACCTACTTTATAAGCCATCTCGTCAATGGCACACTCCAACGCAAAAATTCCTGTGGTGCCGCCCGGTGCGCGCATATCCAGTGGCGTGTATACATCCAGCTCCACCAGTTTGTGACTTACCTTCACGTTTTCGCAATCATACAGCACACCCGGCCAGATGATCACGTCTTCGCTATAATCTTCAAACTTAGAAGTTTCGGCAAAGGCATGATGATGAATGGCTTCCAGCTTACCACCGGATGAAGCTCCTAACGACAGGCGCTGCACTGTTTTAGGCCGATGCCCAAACGTAAACATTTGCTGCCGTGTAAGCACCAGTTGTACAGATCGCTTCAGCTCGCGGGCTGCCAGCACCGCCAGAAACAGCTGATATTGTGGGCGTAAACCAGAGCCGAAGGCTCCCCCCACAAAAGGCGATATCACCCGCACATCTTCCTTCGCCATACCAAAAGCGCCACAGATATATTGCTGGCTGTTCTGCACGCCTTGTATTTTATCATATACTGTCAGCTTTCCGTCTTCTTCCCACACCACCGTAGAGGCGTGCATTTCCATCGGGTTGTGGTGCTCGCTTGGGTGCGAATACTCTACCTCTAGCTGTGCATCGGCATTGGCGAGTGCCTCATCCGGATTACCGCGCGGATCTGGTGGCGGTGTGGATTTATACTTCTTCGGTACGTAAGCATTTTCTATGTTTGCTTCAAAATCAGTATCATGCGCTGTGGTATCATACTCCACCTGTACATACTTGGCAGCATAACGAGCCAGTTCAAAAGTCTCCGCCACAACCAGTGCAATAGGCTGCATGCCAAACTGTATTTCGTTGCTGTAGAGCGGGCGGAACGGCGAACCCGGCGGCGCATCCTGGTCCTGGTAATTTTTGTCACCCCATACATAGCCGGGACGGTTTTCATGCGTAAACACCTCATATACTCCCTCAATGGCAAGTGCTTGGCTGGTGTCTATCTTGGTGATCTTGCCTTTCGCAATGGCACTGTTTATCACAAAGCCGTAGGCCATATCGGGCACATAGAACTCTGCGGCATACTTGGCTTCGCCGGTTACTTTTAGCCTGCCATCTACCCTGCTGGCTGGTTTCCCTATTTGTTTTGAATTCATGATGCTCCCTCCATTTCTAAAGCTTGCTGCAGCGCACGCACGATGGCACGCTTTGCCAGTTCTATTTTAAAATCATTGTCGCCGTAGCCTTTTGCTCCCTCCAGGTATGCTTCCGCTACTTTCTGGAAATTCTCACGGGTAGCAGGCTGGTCTTTTAATAGGGCTTCGGCTTCAGGTTTGCGCCAAGGCTTATGGGCAACTCCACCAAGTGCAATGCGTGCTTCCCGAATGGTATCGCCTTCCACGTCAAGGGCAGCGGCAACCGACACCAGGGCAAAGGCATAAGAGGCGCGGTCGCGGAGCTTGATATAGGTATAATGTTTGGCAAACCCTTTGGCAGGCAAATCAATGGAGGTGATGATCTCGTCAGGTTGCAGGTTGGTGTCGATGTGCGGCGTATCGCCGGGCAGGCGGTGGAACTCCAGCATCGGTATACTTCGCTCGCCGTTCTGGCCTGTTACATTAACGCGTGCATCCAAAGCCGTCAGCGCCACCGCCATATCAGAAGGGTGCGTAGCGATACAGTATTCACTGGTGCCAAGTATAGCCAGGTTGCGGGTATAACCACCTATGGCAGAGCAACCGGAGCCTGGCTCACGTTTGTTGCAAGCCGTTTGGGTATCATAGAAATACTCACAGCGGGTGCGCTGCAGCAGGTTACCACCGTCGGTAGCCATGTTGCGCAGCTGCCCTGTGGCCCCAGCAAGTATGGCATGCGACAGCAACGGATAACGCTTCTCCACCTGCTCATGGTAAGCGGTATCGGCATTCGTTACCAAAGCACCTAGCCTCAAACCACCCTCCTCATTTGCTTTAATGCTATCGAGCGCAATGCGGGTAATATCCACTAAATGGCGCGGGCTCTCCACGTCTATCTTCATCAGGTCGAGCAGGTTGGTGCCTCCGGCTATAAATTTAGCCTGCGGCTGGCTGGTAACCTCGCTCACGGCAGAGGGTACATTCTGTGCGCGGGAATAGGTAAAGCTTCTCATTCGGCTTTGCTCCTTTCCAGTGCTTCCTGCACTACTTTTACGATGTTGTTATAAGCACCGCAGCGGCAGATGTTCCCGCTCATCAGGTCGCGTATATCATCCAGTGTTTTGGCCTTGCCTTCGTTTACTAAACCTACCGCAGAGCAGATTTGCCCCGGTGTGCAGTAACCGCACTGAAAAGCATCATGGTCGATGAAGCCCTGCTGTATCGGGTGCAACTCGCCATCTTTCGCCAAACCTTCGATGGTGGTCACTTCAGAGCCGTCTTTCATCACGGCCAGTGTCAGGCAGGAGTTGATGCGTTTGCCATCCAGCAGCACCGTGCAGGCGCCGCATTGGCCGTGGTCGCAGCCTTTTTTGGTGCCAGTCAGGTGCAGGTCGTTACGCAGCAGGTCAAGTACAGTGGTCCAGGGTTTTACCTGAAGTTGCTTTGTTTCGCCGTTAATGGTTAGTTGGATGGTCTGAGTCGGAGGTAGCCAGGGTGCCTCGTTTTCCCTGCTTTCTGGGGTAGGTTTGTTTTCCATGTCTTATCTGTTAGTGTAGAATTAGCTGACAGCCGCTTAACGGTTTCAGGTGCTTGAGGTAAGTATGTGCTTGTTTAACCTGTAAAGGTGTATCTGCACAAGAATAAATTACCTTCTATGACTATAGATTTTGTAATACGCACCTACTTTATCAGGGTTAAAAACAACCGCTAAAACTGCCATACTTCTTCACTGCCTCTCCATATGTATGACATATAAAGTGCTATGGTACTTATCAAAACTACTACCTGTTACAGTTGCAGGTAAACAAACCAGATCGCTTCTATCCACCTGTCAAATCCAAAAAAATCATCAAATTTGATTATTGTACTTCATGCTTGTATTTACAATCTTCGTGTATTCATACTTAAGAATATTATTGTCCTAATATTTGATTTGCTTATTATCTATGACGAAGGACGTAGTACAGTTTAGCGAGCAGGAATGCCTGATTATTGCTTTTATGGCAGATGGGTATACCAACGGGCAAATTAGCCAGCAACTTAGCTGCAGCGAACCTGCTGTGGAGAAAAGCCTGCAGCACATGATGCAGAAGCTACGCCTGGCTCACCTCTATCAGCTTATATCGTGGGCTTATCTGGAGGGGGTACTTCGTTAAAGTATCAGTTTTAGATCAGGTCGAATGCACGTGCATATTGCGTTAGCTCGAAGGTGGAGCTGGTGCCAAGCTTTCTCTTGATGTTTCGGCGGTGTGTTTCTACAGTAGCCACGGAAATGAAGAGATCATCTCCTGTTTCGCAGGCGCTCTTGCCTAAGGCCCACAGGCGCAGGATCTCCTGCTCGCGGGCTGATAGCTGTTTATACGTGTGCAGGTTTTTACGAAGAAAGTTATTTTCCTCCAGCAGCCTCGATACTTTAGAGGTAACATGATGCAAGGGGTCAATGGGTAAGGCCATTGTAATCGTTAGCAAAGGCGCTTCCTTCTCATCACGCATCAGAATTTTAGTTGTGCTCAGGTACCACGTCCAATCCGGGTTTTCTGTAGTGCGCACCTGCTGAAAAAAAGTCACGATCTCTTCGTCATTGTTTCGCTCGATCAAACCTATAATTTTCGGCACATAGTCTTTGGCATCTTCCGGGTTAAAGAACCTGTAGTTATACTCTCCTCCCAGTTCCTTTATTTCCTGCAGGCTTACCCCTAAAAAGCGTGTACCTCTAGGTGAAATGTACTCAACAGCCATCTCCTTTTGGAAGTTATGGATAATCACAACCCCTGGCAGCTGCTCCGCCACAGCTGCAATCTCAGAGATCTTCAACTGGATTCTTTGCTCCAGGCTTTGTTTTGCAGCAAGAGTTTTGGTTGTTATTTGTTCCATATATCGTTGTTAATCATAGCAATATATAAAATCACCCGTTTTATAACAGAGAAATATTGTATTTCAACAACAATTACTCCCCAACTCGTTACTATTTGTTAATGAGTGTTTTAACACTTATACATATTGGTAATACTGGGCAGAAAAAGGCGTAAAGAACGCAGTAGCTTCTGGTGCTGTGGCTGGCGGCATAGAGAGCAGCCCATTAGCAAGATTCATACTTACCAGATCACCTGAGCCGGAGTTTTCTACAGATTCTAACTGAAACTTTTGTGCGGTTCCGTCCCAAGTTGCTGTAACCAGTCGGTGGTACCAGAAATCCTGCAGGCCCATTATACCTTGCGCATCAGCCACAGGTATAACGGGAAGCGGCAAACCCGTGGAGTACCCGAGCCAGGCCCGGAAGTATAGCAGGTAGCTGACGTAGGTAGACACAGGATTGCCGGGGAAAGCGAACACGCGTTTATCCTCTTTCACGCCAAACCAGAAGGGCTTTCCCGGTCGCTGCTTGATGCCATGAAACACTTTCTCCACCCCCAGCTTTTGCAGGGCATCTGGTATAAAATCATACTTGCCTTTCGATACACCACCAGATAAAAGCAGCACATCATACGTTGCCAGCAGTTGCTTCAAGGTTTGCAGAATCTCCTCCTGCTCATCTTGGATGTGGTAGAGGTCGCCAAGGATGCCGTCTTCCTTCAGCAGGCTTTTCAGGGCATATACATTCGACTTCCGTATCTGGTGCAGTTCCGGTTCTTCGTGCACATCCACCAGTTCATCACCTGTAGAGATCACCGCCACTTTCGGAAGCCGCGCCACCGCTACTTCATACTTGCCAACAGAAGCCAATGTGTTTACGTGTTTTGGCGAAAGCTTTACAGGAGCCCGTAGCAGCACATCACCGGCTTTGGCATCCATCCCCTTGAAATGTATATTCTGCCGTCCCTGCACCTGCGCTGTCTGTAGTATGGCTTCTCCATTTTTAAGCTCCACCTGCTCATACATCACCACGGTGTCAGCACCTGCAGGTACCATGGCCCCGGTCATTACCTCCAGACAGGCCACCGGGTTTTGCAGTTGTTGTTGTGGCGCACCGGCTGCCTGTATACCTTCCATTTTATACTTGGTGATGCCTTGCTTATAAGCTTGATAGTTTATGGCGATGCCATCTTTGGTAGCTCTGTCGAAGGGGGGAAAGTCACGGTCGGCGGTAATGTTTTCCTGTAGTATTCTACCTGCGGCATTCTCCAGGTTTACTTTCTCTGTACCATAGTGCACGCGCAGGCGCTGCATGTGCGCAAAAGCCTCTTCTACTGAAATCATGGGTTAAATTTTTATTCCTAAGCTGTACAGCAACACCAGCCTTACGCCCACATACAGCACCAGCACAGCGGTTAATGATTTGATTACATCCGGTTTGATGATGCCCAACGAGAGCCGGATACCTAACTGCCCGCCTGCAAACACAGCAAGTAAAAGCAGCAACTGCAAAGGCAAATCAGTCGCCAGCGATCCACTAGCCACCAAGCCTCCTATGCCAGAAACAGAATTCGCCAATATAAAAAAGCTGGCCAGGGCTGCAATTTTACGCGGCTCGTCCCAACGCATCAGGTTTAGCACCGGCGACAGGAAAATGCCCCCTCCTATGCCGACCACACCCGATAACAAACCTACGCCGCCACCTAATGCCACGGTGCTGCCAGCAGGGTAGTTCTTCTTTTTAGCTCCCGGAGAGCGCAGTGTTTTTATAAGTAGCAGTATGGCAGAAGCCACTAAAGACAAACCCAAAAGTATAAAGAACACCTGCTGCGACAACTGAAACTGTGCCCCAATAAAAGCCGCTGGTATACTGATAGCTATAAAAGGCAGAAAGCGTTTCCAGTCGATCAGACCGTTTTTGTAGTACAGCAAAACGCTCCCTAGTACCACGGCAATGTTACAAACCAGCGCTGTGGTGCGGATAAACTCAAAATTGGTGTAGAAGATGCTCAGCAGCGCCAGGTAACTGGAGCCACCTCCAAAGCCGATGGAAGAGTACAGTAAAGCGATAAAGAAGAACAGCACAATCAGGAGTAGCGCAAGTGTGGTTGGGTCCATGAGATTTAGCTTTTCATATATACTTTGTAGCAGCTCTGCCCTCGCTTGCGTCCCGCGAGTGTAAGTTATTACTAAGCCTCCGGCTCATAAATATTATACATGCCGTAAGTTTAGCGTCAGCACAAATGTGGCTATACTTGAGGCACGTTTGTAAAGGCGAAAGTATAGTTTTAGCTAAAACTCCAGTTATAAACTGGCTGTATTCTCCACCACCTTTACCGCTGCGCTCAAACTGGCGGTATGTTATGTTTCTAGCTCAGCGCCTCTTTTGCCTGCTCGTAATCTTCAGGGTAATTAGCGTTTACCAGTTCCTGCCCCTGCTTTACCGGTAGTTGTTTGATATCCTGGCTCATCAGAAATTTGCGTGGACACCTGTTGCCATCAGCAGCATAAAGCAGTGCCTGCTCCAGTGCCTCCGGCTCCCAGATAGCTATCAAAGGCTCCAGAAAACCTGATTCTTCGTTATAATAGGCAGTGGCAGGTTTAGCAGCATCACGTGCTTCAATCAGCTTTGTGATAGCCTGATCCGTCAGAAAAGGCAGATCACAGGCTACCACGAGCCAGGCTTTGTCGGGGTAAGCTTTGTGAGCGCTTAGCAGGCTGCGGAATGGCCCTTGGTAGTATTCATCGTCCCAGATGACGGGCTGCTCCTGTGTTTCCTGCTGCTGCTCTGTTCTGAGGCCCAAAAAGGTTTTGGCGCAAAGGTTATCAAGCAGTTGGTAGAGGTAGTCGCGGTGCGGCATACCTTTGTAGTCGAGCAGGCCTTTGTCGGTGCCCATGCGGGTGCTTTTGCCTCCGGCCAATACCAGGCCGTACAGTTCTGCCTTATCCGCCATAGTCGCTCTTCCCTCCTTTTTTATAGTTTAGCTTCAGGTCCGTAATCTCCAGGTCATGCGAGAAAGCCTTGCACATATCGTAAATACAAAGCGCTGCCACAGAGGCTCCAGTCAGGGCTTCCATCTCCACACCTGTTTTGCCATCACACTTTACCGTGCACTCTATCCTGATCTTGTTTTCCTCTGGTGTAATGTCCAGGTTAGTACCGGTAAGCTGCAATGGGTGGCAGAGCGGCAAAATATCCGAGGTTTTCTTGGCCGCCATCAAACCGGCAATAATAGAGGTGTTGATGATGGAGCCTTTGTGCGTCAGAAAATCGTTCTGGCGCAGCATCTGGAACACCTGCTCCGGAAAGTGGATGTAGCACGATGCTTTGGCTATTCTTTTGGTGATGTTCTTATCGCCCACATCCACCATGGATGATTTCTGGGAGATGACTACGTTTTGGTTTTCGTCCATACTTATCCTCCAAGGTATGCCATGGAGTCTTTTACTTGTTTCAGGTTTCGTGTTTCGGCCTCGAAGCCGTTCTTTGCTTTCTGCTGCAGTGCCTCCTGCAGGTTATTGAGTAGCTGCTCATCCGTAAACCCTAACCGCAGTTGGTCGCGCAGGTTCAGGTCGGCAGCCCCGTACAGGCAGGTTCTGAAGTCGCCGTTGGCAGAAAGACGAATGCGGTTACAGGTGCCGCAGAACGTACGGCTAAAGGATGGAATAATGCCCACCTCGCCTTTATAGCCTTTGATGCGGTAATTAAGTGATGTAGAACTTGCCGGGTCCTGTAGTTTTTCCAGCTCGCCGAAATGCTCCTCCAGATTTGCTTTGATGTTGGTGTAATTCCATAGTAACGCCTCCTGCCCCTCCGACTGCGCATTGAAAGGCATCTCTTCCAGGAAACGTACACTAATAGGGTAATTTTTGGTGAGCTGAGCCAGCAGCGGAATATCTTCGATGTTCTGATCCTGCATGACTACGCAGTTGATTTTCACATCAAAACCCTCCTGCATCAGCGTTGTCAGGTTCTGCATCACGCGCTTGTATTCATCGCGACGAGTGATCGTGAAGAAGCGGTTTTCGTCAAGGGTATCGAGGCTGACATTTATACTTCTGATGCCAAGCTGCTTTAGTTTTAGGATGTGCGGACCAATAAGTGTGGCGTTGGTGGTGATGCTGATTTCCGGTGCATTCTCCAGCTTGGTAAGCTTCTCCAGGAATAGCATCAGGTCTTTGCGCACAAAAGGCTCCCCGCCCGTAATCCTTATTTTATCTACACCCTGTGCCGTGAGTATACTGCAGATGCGCAACAGCTCCTCAAACGACAACTCCTCATCTTTTTTACAAAACGGAATTCCCTCTTCGGGCATGCAGTAAAAGCAGCGCAGGTTGCACTTGTCGGTTACGGATAGCCGGAGGTAATTTACCGCTCTGTTGTGTTTGTCTCTCATCATAGGCATCAGGGGTTTTCAGATACCCATACCTGCTTGTTCTCAAAGAATTCCTTCTTCCAGATGGGCACAGTTTGCTTCAGGGTATCGATCATATACTTTGTAGCCGCCATGGCTTCTTTGCGGTGCGGGGCCGAGGCTCCGATCACTACCACCAGGTCACCTACTTTTTTTACGCCTACGGCATGTATTATCAGCGTTTTCAGGAGGCCGAACTCAGCGGTTGCGGCATCGGAAATTTTCTGCATCTCACTAATCGCCATGGCATCGTAAGCTTCATACTCCAGTTGGAATACTTCATCGCCTTGGGTAGCGTTACGTACGGTGCCTAAAAACAGCGAGGTGGCACCAGCACCTTCATCCTGCAGGTGCTCATACGCAGTGTTCAGGTCTATATTGTCTACTATTTTTATCATGCTGCTCATCCTCCGCTTACAGGTGGTATCACTACTATTTCATCCTGCTCGTGTACCTCGTCCTCATCCTGAGCAAAGTTTACGTTTATGGCAATCGCCATACTTGGCAACTGGTTAAACACGGGGTACTCCTGCCTCAGTCTTTCCTTCAGGTCTTTTACGTTGGTGATGTGCTGGGTATTGTTCAGGTAAATGGCTTGCTGCCCCACTAGCTCTTTGGCCATTCCGAAAAGGGTCACTTTCATGTAATTTCGTTACAGTTTATACGTAGTATTTTTGCCTACGACAGGTTCAGAAATGTAATTAATACATCTTCGTGCGGAAGGCAATGCAGTTATTGTAAATCTTTCTCCACCAGTATATATAAGCTCTCCCCTTCGTCTAAAGGCATCTGCCCTTCCAAACTTTTCTGATCGGTCTCCAGCCACTTTTGAGCCACCTCTACCGGAACAAATACCTTTATATGGTTGGCAACAAAAGTAGCTGAAACTTCATCGGCATCTTCGTCTTTCATTAGCGAATAGCTAAGCGTTTGCACCAAAGAGGGGCCCAGCTGCGAGGTAGTCACTACTTTTCCGTCGTGGTTAAACTGCTCTAATTCCTGCTGTGTTAAGCTTAATTTAATATTGTTTTCTTTTAATCTGATCTTCATGTAAGTGATATTTTAGGAAAGATGTCAGATATAGCATTTATAAAACCAATGCTCCAAATATACATTGTTACTGCTTGACATAGTACGTGTACCAAGCCAACCAAGGTTGCTACTCCAGAAAAAGCCCTTGTTTGCCTGACTTGCGTCTCCTACACCCAAGTAATTCGGTTGCAACAAGTATACTGCTGAAGGTCTACAGCAGTTTTGCACTCCTACTATATCCGCCAATGATTTGCTACGGCTTTATACTTAGGTTTAAAGCTTTTGCAGCTTAATGTGTATCTTTACAACATGGATTTTGTTACAATAGATTTTGAAACGGCTACGCCACAGCGCGACAGCCCGTGTGAGATAGGATTAACCGTTGTAGAGGGCCTGAAGATAGTAGAAACGAAGTCCTGGCTGATAAAGCCGCTCTACTACCCGCATTTTAACCCAATCAATGTGGCGGTACATGGTATTACGCCTGCCGATGTAAAAAACCAACCGGATTTCAGGGAGCTTTGGCCAAGTATACAGCCATACCTGGAGGGGCGATTTCTGATAGCCCACAACGCTAGTTTTGATTTCAGTGTGCTGCGTAAAACATTGGCTACCTATCAACTTCCATTGCCAAATACGCGCTTTGCCTGCAGCCTCAAGTTCTCTAAAAGCATTTGGCAGGGCTTGCCTAAGTATGACCTAAAATCGCTTTGCAACATGCACCGGATAAACTTTCTGCACCACCGTGCCGCCTCTGATGCCCATGCCTGTGCTGCCCTAACTTTAAAAGCACTTGCACATACAGGAACCAGGGCTGAAGAAGAATTTGCTGTAAAGATGCTGACCCAGATCAGCCACCTTAGTTAATCAGAGCAAGTATAAATTTAGATAAGCATGCAGCACACCCGCGATAAAGACGCCATTCTACAGCTAACCAACAAAATTCTGCCCAAGCTGGCAGAGCGTATACATGCCAATTTATCGGCCGTTACCCCACTTTTTGAAGATTACAAACTCGAAAAAGTAACTGATACCTGGACAAAGGACCCGCATGCAGATGATGACACTGAAATAAGTATAGAAAACGGCAACGTGCAGCAAGTAGGGTTGAAACTGCGACTGGAGGGCTTTAACAGAGCCGGTGCCGATGCTTTCGATCTGAATAAAAACCTGATTTTTAAGCTGGAATTGTATGACTACAGCGTAGGATCTGGCACGGGAAATAGCTGGCTAGAGAAGCCATACTTAGAAAACTGGTCTGATAGTGAAGTTGACGAGATAGCAGTGAATTGGGTTGAAGAGCTGATTGAGGAGATTACACAGCGTGTAGCGGGTATAGGGGAGTAAGTCGCCCTACCTGTCATAAGCTTTTACCACTGCCGACAAATTATGTATGGTCTGCGCAAGATGGATGTTAGTGTAGTGGTGGGTAAGCTGCTTTTGATATCACTCCTGTTATTGCGGAAGTATAACACATACTCCTGCACGCTTCAAACCGGCGCTCATGTTGATGGGTTACGAAAAAAACTGCCTCACTCTCAGGTATAGACTTAACCAAAAAGTGGTTACGCTTCAGCTGATAAATAAGTATAACTTTAAGCCTTACTTCGCCGGCAGCTCCAGCACAAACTCTTTACCCGAGGGCACTGTGAGGTCATAGCTTTTGACCCAAGGATTGTAAAGTCGAAGCGTTTTGTAATTAGTGCCTTGCGCTAAAGCAAAGGCTGGCAGGTCATCGATAGAACTAGTGATGGTGACGGAGCGGGTTGGCAAAGGATTATATCCTTGTTCCTCGCTAAAGTTAAAGCCATACTTGGTTGGGTTGCCCAGCACTTCTTTCAGCGCCAGAATCCGGAACATGTAGCGGGACGTTTCATCGTTGAGGTACAGGTCATAATACGATGTAACGCCTTGCTTTTCCAGTGCCCTATCAAGGCCACCCATACCACGGTTATAGGAGGCGGCGGCATTCGTCCAGGTGCCAAAACGCTTTTTAGCTGACTTAAGGTAACGGCAGGCAGCAAGGGTAGCCTTCTCTACATGAAAGCGCTCATCTACTTCATTATTTACAATCATACCATATCCACGAGCCGTATCGGGCATCAACTGCCAAAAGCCTGATGCCCCGGCAGGTGAAGTTACCTGACTGAAAAGACTTTCTGCCAAAGCCAGGTAGACAAAATCCTCTGGTACTTCATTCTCCCGCAGCAGGCGCTTAATAGTAGGCATATAACGCTGCATGCGCTTTAAGCCCAGCAACGTACCGGAATGGTAATAGGTGTTGGAAAGCAGTTCACGATCCAGGCGTTCTGCCACGTCTGGTATTTCAAGAGGTACCTGCTCACCGGCAAAAGACATGGAGGCGGGCAAGGCAGGAGAAGCAAAACCAATTTTCACAGCTTCGGCGCCTGGTTCAGAAATTGGAGCTATGTGCGGCTGCTGACTGCAAAACTGCATTGCCAAAACAACTACTCCCGTGCCCCATACATATCGCCAAACTTGCTGTGCCATGTTATCCTCCTTCTCTTTATTTATGCTATCTATACTAAAGCTAAAGTATTATTCAGCTCCCCATTCCCTTAAATTTAAGAAAAATGAATCAGGATGTCAGGCATAAATTACCTAACCTTAATTTACACCTTTACCTCTGCCAATCCTACATAAGCGCCCTATGCCCCTTCTTTTCATAGAACGAGGAGCTGAGCGGTCAGGTATACTTGCTAACCAAAGAAAGTGGGGTTTCATTTCAAAAAGATGAGGTAATACGGTATTTATCTTTTGAGTTACTTCTATAAAACCACTGATTTCTATCCTCTATCCTCAAAGCTCTGCGTAAACTATAGAGCATGTTTAAAATTTATACTTTGAGTTTAAAAGCTTGTAAAGAAACCTGGCAAAGCAGCTTTCGCTTGCAAAAAAGAAATGTAAACATCCTTTAAGCTCGACTTTAGCATTTTTATAAAAAGATAGAACTCACCAAGAAGAGGTAAGGTTAAGATTGTGACCAAACAAATCTTTCCATGTCCAGCTTTCCC
>NZ_JBHTLD010000035.1:0-27126 GCF_042678745.1 Pontibacter rugosus
GTGCTTTTAATTGATCAACTGATCATGAGTTGGTCATTTGCTCTTTCTTTTTTTATAGTTAAACAATTTGAGTTTGACCTGATCATGCGAGGTCATTTCCTGATTTACATCGGGCTTTTTGGCATCGTATCCCTTATTACCTTTTACTCTATGCGAGTACATACGGGTTTGATCCGGTACTCGAGTATCTATGATATATACCGGATCTTTTCAGCTGTACTGGTAGTAAGTGTTGCTTACGCTGCATTGATCGGCTTTTGGGTGGCTCCTATACATAATATAGATTCCGTAAATATTTACCTGGTGCTGCTGATCAGTTTCTTTGTATCAGCTACCTTACTTACATTGGTAAGGATGGGGGCAAAAGCACTTTTTATTTATATCAAGCGTAGTACAGCCGGCGAGCGAGAAAGAGTGCTTATCTATGGCGCTAATGGCTTCTCAATCATACTTAAGCAAGCTTTAGAGGCTGGTGGCATGGGTAAGTTTATTATCACTGGTTTTATTGATGAGAACCCAAGCAAAACAAATAAAGACATACATCAAAAACGAGTATACCATATCAGCGCTATCGAGAAGCTGCAGCGTAAGCAGCGCATTGATAAGCTTGTTGTTTTTGCGGAAGACCTTAAGGCTGATAACCTAAAGCAGTTTATTGAGAAGTGTGTAGAGCTTGGTATCAAGGTGGTAACTGTTCCTCCTACTGAGCAATGGATGTCCGGCCAGCTAAGTCTAAACCAGATTAAAGACCTGAAGATTGAGGATTTACTGCAAAGACCTCCAATTGTAATTGAAAATGGAAGAATTTCCAGTGATTTAAAAGGTAAGCGTGTTTTAGTAACTGGTGGTGCCGGTTCCATCGGATCTGAGGTTGTGCGCCAGGTGCTTAGTTACAGCCCTGAGTTGGTGATTGTTTGTGATCAGGCAGAATCGCCTTTACACGAATTACAACTGGAAATGGAGGAGCAATTTCCAGAAGCCAATATGGCTATCTTTATTGGCGATATCACAAACTCTACCAGGATGTACTCTATGTTCAAAGAGTATGCTCCGGATGTAGTATATCATGCTGCGGCATATAAGCATGTGCCGATGATGGAAAACAACCCATGCGAGGCAATTCTGACTAACGTGATGGGTACTAAGAATCTAGCTGACCTATCGCTGACTTTTGATGTTGAGAAATTCGTAATGATTTCTACTGATAAAGCAGTGAACCCAACTAACGTGATGGGTACATCGAAGCGCATCGCTGAAATCTATATACAATCCTTAAATGGCCTCAACCATAAAAAAGTAAATGGTAGCAGTCATCCTTATACACAGCCTTCCCAAACTAAATTTATAACTACCCGTTTCGGCAATGTTTTGGGATCGAACGGATCTGTTATACCTCGTTTTAGGCAGCAGATTGAGAAAGGAGGACCAGTAACAGTGACGCATCCTGATATCACCCGTTATTTCATGACCATACCGGAAGCTGTACAACTTGTACTGGAAGCCGGTACAATGGGTAGAGGAGGGGAGATCTTTATTTTTGATATGGGTGAGCCTGTTAAAATTGTAGACTTAGCTAGAAAGATGATTCGCTTAGCTGGCTTAGTACCTGAAGTAGATATTCCTATCGCGTTCACAGGACTTAGACCTGGTGAGAAGCTCTATGAAGAGTTGCTAAACGAAGAAGAGCAAACAATACCTACCCATCACTCTAAAATAAAAATTTCTAAGGTGCGCGTTTATAGCTACGATGATGTAGTTAACGACATTGACGAGCTGTTAAAGCTAAACAAGAACAAGGACGAACTGCAGGTAGTGAAGAAAATGAAGCAGATTGTGCCGGAATATATCAGTAAGAATTCTCGGTTTGAGGAGCTTGACTTACAGCTTAACAATTAAATAATTTGCCATAAACCACTAAACGACAAAGCCTGCTATATAGCAGGCTTTGTCGTTTAGTGGTTTATTATATATAAGATCAGTTCCTCTGGCTTAGCAGCAGTACTTTCCAGGCCTGTTCTACCTGTTTGTCCTCTAGCAGTTTCTTCGCCAATACCTCTAACTCATACTGAAGCTTCGCGGGTTCGGATTTATACTTGCTGATAGTATAAGACACCAACGGATCAGATTGAAAAGCCTCTACTTCTGCCGCTGTAGGGGCTTTTTCTGTATTGGCGAGGCGAGCCAGGTTGTTACCCGTAAGCAAGTTGCTGTTTCGGATAAATTCAGGAAGCTGGTCTATGCCCATGCCTTTGTTACGGATTGGTTTTGGCAGTTCAAAAATGCTATCTCCGTTGGCTCTGGTATAATAGTCACCCCCCATACGGGCCACTGCGTCTAACTTATAAGGATCAATTTTGCCTGCCTCGTCCAGAACATTCTCGTTCACGTGAAGCAAAAGAACTTCGCACACGACAAGGTTTCCTGCGCCACCCTCTGTTCCTAAGCGTATGATATCTGTAACCTTGCACTCCATGGCAACCGGTGCCTCCTGCACGCGCGGTGGTTTTACAAGTGTAGAGGCCTCAGGCGTAAGTCCAGACTTGATAAACTCATTTATGCCACGATCATACTCTGTACTTGCCAAAGACATCTGCTCCACCATAGCGTAGTTAGCTATGTTTACGACTACCTCGCGTGTTTCCAGCACATTCTCCAGCGTATGCTTCGAGCTATTGTCACGAATGCGACTGAGAGGAGAGAAAACCACAACAGGAGGATTAGAACTAAACATATTAAAGAAGCTGAACGGGCTCAGGTTTACATCGCCTGCTGCATTAAGAGTACTGGCAAAAGCAATAGGGCGTGGTGCCACTGCGCCAGACATCAGCGCATAAACTTCTGCCGTGGCTACTTCTTTAGGGTCAATTGTTCTGATAGTCATGTAATGTTCTCTCAAATAGTCTGTGACAAGTATAATTAAAAGGCTTTCTCTAAGATATAACTTAGAAAAGCTCTCGCTTAAATAGATGGAAGCACCTGTGACCGCACCTCTCCAAAACCTATGCGAACGCCATTATACTCGCTGTGCCCACGCATGATAACAGTATCGCCATCGTTAACGAATGCTCGCTTTGTGCCATCGGATAGAAGTATAGGGTCTGTACCTCTCCAGGTAAGTTCCAGCATAGATCCGAAGGATCCTTTCTCTGCCCCACTGATAGTGCCTGACGCGTACATGTCTCCAACCTGAAGGTTACACCCGTTGCTACTTTGGTGCGCCAGTTGCTGGTTCATGTTCCAGTACATATTTTTATAGTTCGTTTTGCAAATCAGGTTCTCTGCTGCTCCTTCAGGTTGTAAGAGTACCTCAAGGTTGATATCGTAATGGTGGTTGCCTGTAAACTCCAGGTAAGGTAATGGTTTGGGCTCTTGTACTGGTCCTTTCACTTTGAATGGCTCCAGAGCATCCAGCGTCACTACCCAGGGTGAAATAGACGAGGCAAAGCTCTTAGCCAGGAATGGCCCCAGCGGAACATACTCCCAGGTCTGTATATCCCGAGCCGACCAGTCGTTCATCAACACCAGACCAAAAATATAGTCATCTGCTTCATTTGGCGTTATACTTTCGCCAAGTGCTGTTTCTCTTCCTGTAATGAAAGCTACCTCCAGTTCAAAGTCCAGCATTTGGCTTGGGCCGAACGTTGGAGCTTCCATATCAGGGGATTTAGTTTGGCCTTTTGGACGATGAATGGCAGTGCCAGATGGAATAATAGATGAGGCACGACCATGATAGCCAATGGGAATATGCTTCCAGTTCGGGAGCAGTGCATTTTGAGGGTCTCTAAACATAGAGCCGACATTAGTGGCATGTTCCATACTGCTGTAAAAGTCGGTATAGTTACCAACTTTTACAGGCATCAGCATATCTGCTGCACGTTGCATCACTAAGCATTCCCGTATCAGATCACTGTTGCCGCTTATCTCATCGTTATCATTTCGGAGCAACTCTGATATACGGGTACGCACTGCCCGCCAGATCGGCTTGCCCAGCGCTATAAAGTCGTTCAGATATGGGCGGTGAAAAACGTTTGGGTCAAAGTCAATCAACTCAAAGAAGTCTCTGCGGCCCAACACACAAAGGTCGAGTATATAATCTCCTATGGCTACTCCTACACGCGGATCACGATCTATGGTGCTAAAAATACCGAAAGGGAGGTTCTGAATCGGGAAATCACTAGCGGCATCTATTTCTATCCAGGAATGAAGGGAAGGGTCGTTAGCTTTTATCATAGTAGTGGCAGAATAATTGGCTATACAAATATAGCTTTTTTGGCTGCTGATAAAAGCTGAATAAGCGAAAGCGCCTGATTATTTTAGCCTGCTTCGGGATTTGTGCAGGAAGCTGTACTGACCTTGGTTATCAAATAAAAGCTAATTTGGATTTAGTCATTGCAAGCAAAAACAGAAAAGAACGGGTTCTTGCAAGGCGGTAATAGTGCGTGATAACAGCACTAGGAGGCAAGCTAAATATGAAGCCATGTTCCTTTACAAGCTATTGCAGCACATAGGATGAGTTTTAAACAAACTTTAAAAATCAAAAGGTGGTACAGCCACAGAATGTAGCCATACCACCTTTTAATTTTTTTTAGTGAAGCCTATACTTCAGTAGGCATTACATTTACTGCTTCAACAGATCTTATTTCAGGTACAGCTCGCAGTACAGCCTGCTCAACACCTGCCTTCAAAGTCATGGCAGACATAGGGCAGGAGCCACAGGCACCTAGTAGTTCCAGTTTCAAAATCATTTCATCTGTTACCTCCAGCACTTTCACGTTGCCGCCATCGGCCTCTAAATAAGGCCTGATTTGGTCGAGGGCTGACTCGACGCGGAGCATGAAATCTTGATCTACGATTGTGACTGCCATTGCTTTAGCTTTTAATTTCTACTGGTTTTGTTCTTGCCATTGTCGCGTTACGAAGCGAAACCTGCTGCGCCACAGACTGGGCTAATTCTTTGAAAACACCGCTCGCCGGAGAATCGTTCTGCAATATTTCAGGCGTGCCTTCATCTCCGTTCTCTCGAATGCTCTGCACAAGCGGAATTTGCCCTAACAGAGCAATTTCATACTTGTCGGCAAGCGCTTTTCCGCCGCCTTCACCAAAGATATAGTATTTATTCTCTGGAAGTTCGGCAGGTGTAAAGTACGCCATATTTTCCACAACACCCAAAACAGGCACGTTAATCTGTGGCTGTCGGAACATCTGCAAACCTCTTACAGCGTCAGCCAAAGCTACTTTCTGTGGAGTGGTAACAATAACAGCACCTGTAATCGGGAGGGCCTGCACCATGGTTAGGTGTATGTCTGATGTGCCTGGTGGCAGGTCTAGCAGCAGGTAGTCCAGTTCACCCCAATCTACATCTGAAATAAACTGGCGCAACGCAGAACTAGCCATTGGGCCTCTCCATACTACAGCACCATCGGCTGGCGTCAGAAAGCCAATTGACATCATTTTAACGCCATATTTTTCTACTGGCAGGATGTAGTTCTTGCCGTGGTCGCCCTGCACCATACTTGGCCGCTCCTGCTCTACACCAAACATAGTCGGGATAGAAGGACCGGAAATATCAGCGTCAATCAACCCCACTCTGGCACCACTTTGCGCCAGGGCAATTGCCAGGTTAGTGGTTACGGTAGATTTACCTACGCCGCCTTTACCGGAAGCAACAGCAATAATATTTCTAACACCTACCAGTACTTCAGAGGTATCGCCACGGCCAGAGGTAACGCGTGATGTCATATTCACCGTTACGTCCGCTTCTTTATCAACCATCGTATGGATGGCAGTAACGCAGGCATTACGGATAAGGTCTTTCAGGGGACAGGCAGGTGTAGTAAGTATAACGGTAAAGCTTATGTTTTTCCCGTTCACTTCTACATCCTCAATCATGTTCAGAGTTACCAGGTCTTTTCCAAGATCCGGCTCCTCTACATAACTTAGTGCTTTTAGTATATCTTCTTTTGTGATTGCCATAGTATGTTAGCTCGCGAATTGCCTTGCAAAGATACAAACAAATTATTGCTCATAAAATCTAAAGGCCGATACTCTGCAACAAGTGGCACCCGGCAATAGTTTAAGAATAAGCTGTGTTGGCCGATGCTATACTTAGCAGCTATATACTTAAAAGATAAAAATGAAGTATGGAAGAACCTGTTATAGTAGTACAGCTAGGAGATATTACAAAAGTAAAAGCTGATGCAATAGTGAATGCGGCTAACCCAAGCCTGCTAGGTGGTGGGGGAGTAGATGGTGCTATACACAGAGCCGGAGGCCCAGCTATTTTAGAGGCATGTAAGCAAATACGTGCCACACAGGGTGGCTGCCCCACCGGCGATGCAGTGATAACAACAGCTGGAAACCTGCCGGCTACCTATGTTATTCATACGGTGGGGCCAATTTGGAAAGGAGGTGTACAAAGTGAGCCAGAACTATTGGCCAGTTGCTATGTGAATAGCCTGAAATTAGCAGATGAGAAAACCATACAAAGTATAGCTTTCCCAAATATCAGCACAGGCGTGTATGGCTACCCTAAAGATAAAGCGGCTAAAGTGGCTGTATCAACTGTTAAATCATACTTGCAGCAGAACACAAGTATAAAGCAGGTGCTTTTTGTGTGTTTTGATGAGGAGAGCCTGGAGCTGTATAAAGGAATTTTGAATGAGTGATTGAGCGAATGGCCGAAGATTTTCCTGTCTTCTTGGAAAGCTCTTGATGGCTAGAAGTAAATTTATTGCGGCTCTCCAACAAGATCCTTTCAGGATGACAAAGAAGTATGGAGCAAGTATAAAATTCACTCATCCACTCGTTCAAAATTTTTAATTCACTTATTCACTCAAACACGTATTCAAAATTTAACCCGTATCTTTGCCACCTGTTTATACTTTTAGTTTATGTCTCTTATTCCTCAAGAAGTAGTTGACCAGGTACTCGCCCAAGCCGACATAACGGAAGTGGTAGGGGATTTTGTGTCGCTCAAGAAAAAGGGACAAAATATGTGGGCCTGCTGCCCTTTTCACCACGAAAAGTCTCCCTCTTTCTCTGTATCGCCTGCAAAGGGTATTTACAAGTGCTTTGGGTGTGGCAAGGCAGGCAACTCGGTGCAGTTTATTATGGATGTGGAAGGCACCAGCTTTCCGGAGGCCATTAAGTATCTTGCCAAAAAGTATAGCATTGAGGTTCCGGAAGAAACCCAGGACCCGGAGTATGCCCGGGAGCAGAGTGAGCGTGATAGCCTCTTTATTGTGTCTGATTTTGCTGCCAAGCATTACCAGCAGCGGCTCACCCACCACGAGCAAGGCAGCATCGGGCAGTCTTACCTGAAACAGCGCGGGCTAAGCAGCAACACCATTCGCAAATTTGAATTAGGATTTAGTCTTGATGAGTGGACAGACCTGACGGATAGTGCTCAGAAAGCAGGGTATCAGCAGAAATATTTAGAGGCCACCGGACTTACCATTGTAAAGGAAGACGGCAAGAAGTATGACCGCTTCCGGGGCCGGGTAATGTTTCCGATCCATAACGGGTCTGGTCGTGTGGTGGGCTTTGGTGCGCGTACTTTAAAGTCAAACGACAAGAAAAGCCCCAAATACCTGAACTCACCGGAGTCCGATATCTACCACAAAAGCAATGTGCTGTATGGCTTGTTTCAGGCAAAACAGGCCATACGCATGCAGGATATGTGCTTTATGGTGGAAGGCTACCTGGATGTGCTCTCGCTGCACCAGGGTGGAATTGAGAATGTTGTAGCGTCGTCAGGAACTTCCCTTACGGAGGGGCAAATTAAACTGATTGCCCGTTATACAGATAATATTACGGTGCTGTATGATGGCGATGCGGCAGGTATAAAAGCTTCCTTGCGCGGTATTGACCTGATCCTGGAGCTTGGCCTGAACGTGAACGTCGTTACTTTTCCAGAGGGAGAGGATCCGGACTCCTACATACAGAAAGTAGGCGACACAGCTTTCAAGACTTACATCAAAGAACAATCGCTCGATTTTATCTCTTTCAAAACCAGTCTCTTCGCAGAAGAGGCTGCTGGTAATCCGGTTAAGAAAGCGGAGGCGATAAAAGAGGTCGTGGCTTCTATCGGTAAAATACCAGATGCCATCAAGCGTTCCGTGTTCTTCCGCAGCTGCAGTATCATTTTTGATATTGATGAGCAGGTGCTCATTTCAGAGTATAACAAGATGCAACTGCAGGACAGGCAGCAGCATAGGTCAGGAAGCCCGGAGCCTGCTTATACACAACCCGCTGCCCCTGCTCCAGAGCCTGAAAAGCCAGCCTCTGACATGGACGTGCTCAAACGTTATGAGCGGGAGGTTATTCGGCTGATGCTCAACTATGGCCCAAAGATGGTGGACGAGCAGCAAACGGTGGCGCAGTATATGCTGGAACAGCTGGAGGATGTGGAGTTTAATATTCCGATCTATGTAACGCTATACCAGAAAATGGAGCAAATTCTGCAGCAAGGTGGGCTGGTACGTGCTGAAGAGCTGGTAAACGACCCGAATGAGGAAATACGCTCTGAAGTAATAGACCTGGTTTCAAGCCGCTACGACCTGAGCCATAACTGGGAAACACACCATATTTTTGTACCGCAAGAAGAAGACTTGCTCATGTATGGCATTGAAAGAGCTATACTTAGGTTGAAGCGCGTAAATGTTCAGATGCTGCTAAAAACAGAAATGGAGAAGCTGCGCCTCGTTACCGACCCCGCCGAGCAGGACCACCAGCTTAACTACATCCTCAACCTTAAGTCTTTTGAAACTCAACTGGGAGAATTATTAGGCATTGTAGTGAACAAGTAGCTTATCTTTTTCCGAGTAATCCTAAAATACCTCTTTTGGCTCTTGTAAGCAGGAATGTTGTTTTAATCTTTCGCTTTAAGTTTGCTGAAGGGCTGAGAAGTATGGCTTTAGCTAAGTGCTTGACAAACTTACTGCTAATTGGCTTGTCTGAATAAAGGATTCCTTCTGCCTGTAACAAATGTATTCCTGCTAATAACGTTCGCAGCTCTTTTGGCTTCAGTTGCTTCACACCACTTGCTTTTCTTCGAGCTACAGCATTTTTAATGGCAATCAATCTGTAATCTCTTGAACGCACGTAAGCGTCAAAACCTTGCGAGATACCTCTGGGCCAGATGCGGTAATAGTATAGCGGCTCGTCCAGATATATAATATCACCTACTTCTTCTAATTTGTAAAAAAGGTCTTTATCTTCAGCTAGTCTGAAGGAGCTGTCAAAGCCTTCTGTTTTAAGGTATAGTCTGCTTTTGAAAGAAGCAAAAGCAGACACTTTGTCTTCTTTTAATTCCGAATGGATGATGCTTCCTGCACTTTTCCGAATCTGCTTCGGTTTTATGCCAGCGTCGCAGAAATAATAATTTGTGTAAACAATGCTGGCTTGCTGGTTTGCCTGGTGTAACTGCACTACCCTGTAAATAGCCTCCGGATGTATAGCATCGTCAGGATCACAAATGGCAATTATATCCCCTGAGCTATGTGCTGAAGCAGTTTTTTTTGCATGCCCCACACCCATGTTCTTTGAAAGCGGAACCAACTTATACTTCTCCTTGTGCTCTGAGCTAGAGATAAACTTTTGTACAACCTCAATAGAGTTATCTGTAGAGGCATCATCCACAATAACTACTTCCCAATTATCATAGGTTTGTGCTTCTATAGAGCGTAGCGCAACCAGGATAACATCGGCATGATTGTAGTTAGCAACAATAACAGAACACTTCATGAATACAGTTTGAGAGTGGTTTGTGTGATGATAAGCAAAATTAACCCAATTGAGAAAAACATCTTCAACTAAACTCCTTCCAAAACTGTTGTATAAATAAAAACAGCATTGCGATATAAACTTTATAATTTTGTATCGCTTTACAAAAGATAAACAGCCTAAAGCTGCTACGGTGGCAAGGGCACAATTTAGAAAGTATGGAAACCAATACAACTGGTGACATCAGACCGTTGGATAGTATAGCATCAGCTATCGAGGATATCCGCCAAGGCAAAGTAGTGATAGTGGTGGACGATGACGACCGCGAGAACGAAGGTGATTTTGTCTGCGCTGCCGAAAAAATCACCCCTGAAATAGTAAACTTTATGGCTACGCATGGCCGTGGCCTTATATGCACGCCTTTAACAGAAGAGCGCTGCGATGAGCTGGGGCTTGAACTAATGGTGGGGCGTAATACGGCACTGCATGCTACGCCATTTACAGTATCCGTAGATTTAATCGGATTTGGCTGTACCACCGGTATCTCCGCCTCCGACAGATCGAAAACGATTCAGGCACTCGTTGATCCTAAAACAGATCCGCAAACATTAGGAAAGCCCGGACATATTTTCCCGCTCAAAGCAAAAAAAGAAGGCGTATTGCGCCGAGCCGGCCATACAGAAGCATCGGTAGACTTAGCCAGGCTGGCTGGTTTGGCACCTGCGGGAGTACTGGTAGAAATTATGAATGAAGACGGTACCATGGCGCGCCTGCCAGACCTGATGAAGGTAGCAGACCGCTTTGACCTGAAACTGATTTCTATTAAAGATCTGATCGCTTATAGGTTGCAGCAGGAGAGTTTGATTGACCGAGAGATTGTAGTACAACTGCCAACCGATTTCGGCAATTTCGACTTATATGCATTTACACAACGAACTAACGGTGCAAAACACCTGGCGCTGGTAAAAGGCACTTGGGAAGAAGGTGAGCCTGTTTTAGTGCGGGTGCACTCTTCTTGTGTAACAGGCGATATATTCGGCTCTTGCCGCTGCGACTGTGGCCCACAGCTACATGAGGCGATGCGCATGGTAGAGCAGGAAGGCAAAGGCGTGATTGTATACATGAACCAGGAAGGCCGTGGCATTGGCTTACTTAATAAGCTGAAGGCATACAAGCTACAGGAGCAGGGGCTAGATACAGTTGAGGCAAACCTGGAACTTGGGTTTGGTATGGATGAGCGTGATTATGGCGTTGGAGCTCAGATTCTGCGTGATTTGGGCGTGAGTAAAATGCGACTGATTTCGAACAACCCGCGCAAACGAACTGGTTTGATGGGATATGGATTGGAAGTGGTGGAGCGTGTTGCCATTGAAATAAAGCCTAACGAGCATAACCAACGCTACCTAACAACAAAGCGCGATAAACTTGGGCATGAGATACTTAGAAGTGTAACGATTGTAAAATAAAACCATTGTTTGCACTTTAAAAACCTGCATAAGAAGGCTTAAAACCAACTTGTGCAGGTTTTTTAGTTTTCAAATAAAATAGAGGAGGTAAACAGGCAACCTTTGTCTGTGAATTTCATACAAAATATATAACCTATTGTTACACAGTGTTTAATGCGTGTAGTGATTAGTTGCACTTTATTGTTTTGTACTGAAACCCCTCCGAAAACTATGAAAAAAGCTTTTCCTACCTTATTCACTTACGTCCTTCTTACTATTACTGCCTTAGCGCCTTTTGAAGCATGGGCTCAATACCGTTCAGCCATTGATGTACAGGAGTGGCCTGCCGGTAAAATTGTACTTACTTCCGGCGATACGATTTATGGAGCCATTACTTTCCATAGAACAGAAGAAATAGTAAACGTGCAGTCTAAAGACGGGCTCCTGCGAACCTATTCACCTGTAAACGTGCAATATTTTATAGCTCAGGAGCAGCCCAGTGGAAGGCCTTATACTTTTAAAAGCCTTGACTGGGATTTAGGCCGTGACTACTCAAAATTTAAGAAGCCGACTTTTTTCGAACAGCTGAACCAAGGCCCGGTTACACTTATCATGAGAGAAGATTATTATCAGAAAAAGCCTGCCAACGTTCCACTTGCCAATAATCAATATTATGACTCACGTTATTACGCCCAAAATCCTGAATGGCTGGCCCAAATAGATGAACTATACTATTTGCTGCTGCCCAACAGCGAAATTGTAACGCTGCGCAATGTGCGGAAAGACTTGCACAAGCTGTTTGGTAAAAAATCAAAGTCTGTTAAAAAATATGTGAAAGAGCATCATCTGAACTATGAAAAGCCACACCATTTGGTTGCTATTGTAAATTACTTTAACTCTCTTGTTGCAGAAACTGCTGTTAACGCCATGCAAACAGAAAACTAGCAGAGCGAAAAAAGGAAAGAGGCATTTTGGCATTATGTATAGTTTTCTATATTTTAAACTCTCTATACCTAAGCTATGACAAATGAATTTACCTTTTAATGTACTTGCCGTTGCTAAAAATAAACTGCTGTTGCTTGTGCCGATGCTGCTTTGCGGAGGGGTTTGCGGGTTTTTAGGAGCTCGTTTTATAGATGAGTTTTTTATATCAGGAGATTTAGCACTGCCTCTTCACTATAAGCTTTCGGTTATACTATGGCTGCCGTTGGCTTTTTTGCTTCCGATAGCTATACATGAACTAGGGCATGTGTGGGCAGGGTTACTCCAGGGTTTTGAGTTCAAATCATATACAGTTGCTTCCTTTCACTTCTATAAAGAAGGAGTTGAAGTCAGGTTTAAATTAGTAAAACTCAACTTAAAGGGCTTCCTGGGGCTTGCCCTTTGCCTGCCTCCCGGGGGCTTGACAAAAGAAGAACTTACCAAAAGGTTCGCTTTGTACGCTTTAGGAGGACCGCTTTCCAATTTATTACTGGCAGGGGTGCTGCTTGTACCATACTTCTTACAGTGGCATGCCGTTACCAAAGCAACACCTGCCGCTTATACACTTGCTTGTTTTGCGCTTATCACTGGGCTTATATCGCTGCTGTTCTTTTTACTTAATATGATTCCCAGCAAGTCAGGCGGCTTTTATACAGACGGGGCACGTGTTTTTAATATGCTGCGCGGCGGCGATGAAGCTTTTCTGGATTCAGCCATTTTATCTGTGATGGCAGCGTCGATGGGAGGGACGCCACCGGAAGAACTGGATGAAAAACTGTTGATAGAGGCTGTAAGCATGCCTGTTGATAGTATTTTTAAAAACTACTGCCATGCTTACCTTTATACTATTAAACTACAGCGACAGCAGGTGGAGCAGGCCAGGTACCATTTAAATAAATATGCCGAGGCAATAGCCAGCATACCCGCTATAGGACAAGGAAGCGTTTGGCTGGAACTAGCTTTTTTTGAAGCGATGTACGGAGCAGATCTAGCTCTGGCGAAAGAGCACTATGCAAAAGCTACTCCCTCACCTTTTATTTCAAAAGATATTTTTCTAAGAGCAGAAGCAGCCATTGTTTTAAAAGAAAACAAAAGTACAGAGGCCATCAGCCTGGCAGAGCAGGCACAGCAGCAGTTGAGAAACAACATGGACCAAGGAGCCGCAAAAGCTTATAAAGCATGGCTTTCCCAAATCATTTTAGAAGCACAAGGTAAAGCTGCAAATGTTTTGGTAGCCTAGTGCTGCGCCAAATAATGATTCATAAGAATATTGCAACAAGTTTTCCAGGACCCTTGCTACAGTACTAGTGCTGAAGCAAGGGTAGCTGTTTACTCTTCCTTAATAATCTCTGACTAAATCTCACCAGCATCAGAAATGCCTCCCGATACAGATACTCTTTCGCTCCTAAACCACTGCTTAGCTAAAGCGCTTACGTATTAACTTTCATTGCTGAGGCACAATTGCTAATTTGCAGCTTTGGTTAAGAGTAGGGCAGTAGTATACAGTAAATAACTAAACGCCTGCCGCTCTTATACGCTACTTGATAAAACAGCATGAATAATACAAGAAACTACGACGGGCTGATATTTGACCTTGACGGCACCCTTTGGGACTCTACACAAACCATTGCTGATGCCTGGAATGCCGCTGCATCTAAATTTGATTTTATGGACACGGGCATCCACCGCGATGATATCCGCAGAACAGCAGGAATGCCTTACGATGCTATTTACGATAAGCTTTTCCCAAGCCTAAACAACGAGCAGCGGGAGCAGTTACGTGCCGAAAGCGGGAAACTGGAATTAGCGTATCTGCAAAAGCAGGGTGGCATACTTTATCCTGAGCTGGAGCAGACCCTGAAGCAGCTACAGACCAAGTATAAATTGTATATAGTAAGCAACTGCCAAAGTGGCTACATTGAGATATTTTTGAAGTACAATAAGCTGGAATCATACTTCACTGATATCGCTTGTTTCGGAGATAAAAGACTGCCAAAAGGCGAGAATATAAAGCAACTGGTTGAACGCAACAAACTGCAGCAGCCAGTGTACATCGGCGATACCCAGGGCGACTATGACGCGAGCGTGAAAGCAGGTACACCTTTTATACTTGCCGCCTACGGATTTGGTGAGGTTGACACGGAGGTAGAAAGTATAAACAGCTTTGCTGAGTTACAGGAGCTGATATAGATGCAAGAAGCGCAGTACCAGAAGCAGGAACTGGCGGTAAGTGCTTCGGAAGCCAATGCGCAGTCGCTTTTGTTAGTTGCTCCGGTGCTGCTGCTTTATGTTATTCCTTACCTGCTGCTATGGCCTGAGCAGTTTAAACTGCATGCCCTGGAAGGCTTTATCAAGGAAAATAACGTCCGATCTCTGCTGTTTCCTCTGGTGATGTTGCTGGTGTTTATAGCCGGGGCTGTGGTGCATGAGTTGCTGCATGGACTTACCTGGGCGGCCTTTTGCAAACAGGGGCTGCGGTCTATCAAGTATGGGATGCACTGGAAGCAATTGTCGCCTTACTGCCACTGCAAAGAACTGCTGCCACTAAAAGCATATGTGCTAGGAACTGTTATGCCAGGGCTGGTACTGGGTTTAATTCCTGCGCTGGTAGGCTTACTGCTGGGCCAGCTGATGCTTTTCCTGTTCGGGCTGTGCTTTACCCTCGCCGCTGCCAGCGACTTTCTGGGGCTCTGGAGCCTGCGCCATGCTAAAGCTACCGACCTGGTTCAGGATCATCCGGAAAAGATTGGTTGTTTGATATATAGGAAACTATAAATTGAGAAGCAAAACATCTATATTGATGTGATAAAACCCGATGCACATGAAAACAAAACTTTACCTCCTGTTATTTCTCTTCTTTAGCGCCACCGCCAGTTTCGCGCAAATAAGCCTCTCTGATTTAGATCACCTGCATAATACAGCTACGTTTGCAGATGCTCCAGAAGAATTACCTAGACTGCTTGGCCGAAATTTCAAGTATCCGTTAACAGCCATGAAAGCTGGCAAGGTCGGGGCTGTGCTTGGTGTGATCAAAATATCAAATGAAGGTAAAATAATAGGTACAGGAACGCTAAACAATGCCGATGCAGATTTTAAAAAAGAGTTTGACCGTGTGGCTAGACTAACAGAGCACCAGTGGATTCCTACACATGATTCGGCAGCAGGGTTTTATGCTGTTATACCGATGGAATTCAGGGTTGAGCACAGGTTGTATAAAGCAGAGCTTTCTCACAGCCCTTCCTATTTTAGGAAGCCCATTCTGATTAAAGTTCATACAACTCCTGCATTACCTCTTGATCCCATAAGCAAGCATGAAGAGGAGCTTTCAGTACGAGCAAATGAGGCCGTGCAGAAGGAGAAGTATGAAGAGGCAATTCTGCTGTTAGAGCAGCTGATAAATCTGCAGCCTCTCCACGTGCCGTACTACCAAAATTTGGCTAAGCTGCACGTGAAAGTCGGGAATAAGTATGAAGCTGCTTACTTCAACAAACTGGCGCAGCTACTTGCAGGCTAAAAGGGACTAGATGAAAAAAAATAAAGCAGAAGTGCCTCAGGAGCTTTCCTGTAGGCACTTCTGCTTTTAGAGCACTTAATATTATACTTCCTGCAGTGCTTCTTTTATAGGCTTGTTGCCCGATAGAACCTCAAACGTTTTGTTTTTAAGGTTCTCTACTTCCAGTGCCTTTACCAGCACATGCGCAACATCGGCTCGTGCAATGCTGCCTTCGCCGTGGCTACTGAAGTGCGCTGCTGTCCGCACCTGTCCGGTAGGAGCATCATTGCCAAGCATGCCAGGCCTTACAATAGTATAAGTCAAGCCACTGTCCATCAGGTGCTGGTCGGCTTTGGCTTTGGCAATTAAGTAATCTTTCAACTCACCCTGTGGGTTATCCACTCCGTAGGCACTAAGCATTACAAAGTGTTTAACACCTTCAGCTTTGGCTGCATCCACAAGTTTTTCGGCACCTTTCTGATCAATACCAACCACATTTTTTCCTTTAGAGCCAGCTGCAAAGATAACGGCATCCACTCCTTTTACAGAGGCAGAAACATCCCCTTCCAAATCTGCCACCACAATGTTGTCGGCACCAAGGTTCTTCATTTCTTCTGCCTGTTCTTCTTTCCGAATCATGGCATACGATTCATGGGTATCAGTGCGGGATAATATCTCAACAATTTGTTTTCCGGTGGTGCCATGAGCACCAGCAATCAATACTTTCATAGGTTGTATTTTAGCGCGTGAAAAAAAGTATAAAGCTTGCCTCTCTGCTTTTTGCAGTAAAAGAGCAAGCAACGTGCAGCTGTATAAACAACATACACGCTGTTATACTAACGCCTTAGTACCTCTTATGTTTAAGCTGAGCTAGTAAGGTGTAGCTTTTATAGTGCCTGCTCTGGTTTATGCCAATGCTTTAAAAGTGGTCCATTTGCTCCGGCAATAGGATCAGATTCGGGCAGTGTTACTTTTGCTATGTTCTCTTTTTGCTCCTTCGGGTCATCGTCTTCGGTGCAGATATCGTAGTTTTCCTGCCCTTCCGGATAAGCTCCTACCACTTTAAAATCGGCAGAGGAGGACTCCAGACAGTGACCCGTACCTGCTGGAAGTATAAGCATGTCACCTGCTTTTACTTCGATCTCCTCTGCACCGGGCCCGCCAAGTAGAATTACCGCTGATCCGGCTGCCACACCCAAAACCTCATGTGCTGTGCTGTGGTAATGGTGATAATCAAAAACGCCGCCTACCCAAGTGCCTCGCCAGTTGTTCTGCTCGAACGTTTGTTTGAACTGATTAACTAAATTAGCATTGGGTTGGAATACCTGCTCACACACTAGCACTGGAAGCTGTGGGTTGTTTGGGAGGGCGCCATTGGCCTTAAGCAGATAAGTGGAAGTGGTTTGTTGTGTCATAGTTACGATAGTGTTAAAACGTTACTCATTCTAAAGCTCAAACGTATGTGTTGAACGACATGAGGAAATTTTTTATATGTGCTAAGTATCTGGCTATTCCTGTTGCCTTATCATTAGCTTTACCTCTTAAACAGGCAAGATGCACGAACACATGTGCAGGTTCTTTCTTATACTATTCTTACTTGTGTTAAAAAACTTAACTTGCCTGTAGGTTTATACTTATACGCACTATGAAAAAAGCACCTTTGCTACTGCTGGCGGTATTGTTTTGGGCATGTACCGCTACTAAAGATACAGAACAAAAGGCCCTGCCGATGGATGCGTTAGCTGAACGGTATGTGAAAACAATTCTGAAACTAGGGCAGTACGACAGCGATATAGTAGATGCATATTATGGGCCAGAGGAGTGGAAGCCAACCGGAGAACCTGCGGATACTCTTCCTGCCAAAGAATTTTTAGCTGAACTACAGCTTATACAGGAAAACCTGCAGGAGCAGCAAACCGATAAATCATCTGACCTGGAAAAAAGAAGATTGGCCATGTTTCAGAAGCAGGTATTGGCTGCTATCACCAAAGTTGAAATGATGCAGGGCAAGGTCTACTCTTTTGATGAGGAGGCCAGGCTGCTGTACGATGCCACTCCGCCGCACTTTGAGCAGGCTTATTTCGACTCCCTTTTAGCTGCTATAGACAAAGAACTACCTGGCACAGGCAGCATATCTGATAGATGGTCAACTTACCAGACAAAGTTTGAAATTCCGAAGGAGAAGCTGGATACAGTATTCCAAACAGCTATCACTGAGGCTAGAAAAAGAACAAAAGCACACTACAACCTTCCCGCAAATGAGAACTTTAGAGTTGAGTTTGTGACAGACAAACCTTGGTCTGGATACAACTACTTTAAAGGTAACGGCTATAGCCTAATTCAAATTAACACTGATTTTCCTATTTATATTGAGCGTGCCATTGACCTGGCCGGGCATGAAGGTTATCCGGGGCACCATGTATTTAATGTTTCGCTAGAACAGCATCTGGTAAAGGAGAAAAGATGGAAGGAATATGCAGTATATCCCTTGTTCAGCCCGCAGTCGCTGATAGCGGAAGGAAGTGCCAACTATGGCGTTGAGGTGGCTTTTCCAGCTAAAGAGCGCTTAGCATTCGAAAAGCAGGTGCTCTTTCCTTTAGCTGGCTTAAACCCCGCAGAAGCTGAAAAGTATTACGGCATATTGAGCAAGATCAATAAATTAAACTTTGCCGGTAACGAGGCCGCGCGCCTATACCTGGATGGTAAGATCAGCCGCGAAGAGGCAGCGGACTGGCTGGTAAAGTATAACTTCTACGAAAAAGAAAAGGCCTTGCAGCGTACTCGCTTTATAGATAGATACAGAAGCTATGTAATCAACTACAATTTAGGTCAGGAACTTGTACGGCAGTATGTGGAAAGCAGGGGAGGCACGGCTGATAACCCGAAAAAGCGCTGGGAAAGATTCGGAGAGCTGCTATCTACGCCTAATACCGCCTCTATGCTCCAGGTACAGGAATAAACTCTTTTTTTTCAAACCAAAGCAGATTTCAACTGTCATTCATGTAGGTAAGCGGAACTATATCCGTAGCCTGGTCTAGAAGAGTTTCGATGATGTTTATCATTTCCTGATCGATAATAAGCGGCTATCTTCACACGAATAAAATTGTTTGACATATAAAACTATGAACTAATGGCAACAAAAAATCAGATTGACATAGACGCTGATAAAGCAAAGCAATTGGCAGATAAACTGAACATATTGCTGGCCAACTATCAGCTCTTTTATATCAATACCCGTGGCTTCCACTGGAATATTTCCGGCAATAAGTTTTTCGAATTACATGCCAAGTTCGAAGAGCTATACAATGATGCCATCCTGAAAATAGACGAGGTAGCGGAACGTATCCTTACACTGGGACACACGCCTTTTCACTCCTTCACTTCTTATCTTCAGAATGCCACTATTCAAGAAGTGGCTGATGTATCAGACGGTAACCAGGCGGTGCAGGAAATATTGAACGGCTTCCGCATATTGATAGAGGCGGAACGCGAACTGCTGACATTATCGGCAGACGCTGATGATGAAGGTACAAATGCCTTAATGAGCGACTATATAAGAGAGCAGGAAAAACTGGTTTGGATGTATTCTGCTTATCTTAAAAGCTAAGTACTCTCCAGAGTCTATAAAGTATAAAGGCCACCTGTTTAGGTGGCCTTTATACTTTATAGCGGCAGCTTTATGTCCTGCATCAATCTCCCTACTGGGTACATGGTATGCGTGTACTCATAGTGCGGCGTGTTTCTATAGACAAAGTCCAGCTGCGCGCGTGCACTTTTGGCAAAATCAGGATCTTGCTTCTTGCGCTCCTCCAATTTGCGGCGCAGCTCCGGATCTTTTTTCAGGTATTCGGCGGCCAAATCTTCAAACACATAGCTGGAGAAATACTCTTTCTGCATCAGGATGCTGTCGAAGAAGTTCCAGTTAAAGTAGGAGTCTACCGCCTGTGGCTCCAGTACCTCTACCAGAAACCGGTTTGCAGGCTGGTTCAGGTATACCACGTAATCACCTTTGAAAAACTGACGTGGCATACGCTTTGTCTCGACCTTGACATCGGTGTGCAGGTAATGTCCTTCGTAAGGGCGCTGGCCGGTTTTATAGTCAGAGATGTAGTAGGTATCCAGGGTGATGGTGGTATCTTTTTTCAGCTGCTGCATCTGCACCTTATCCGTTTTCAAGCGCTCAATTACCTCGCGCCATGCCTGGGGTATAACATAAGCCACAGGCTTCTCAACGGTTACAGTAGGGGCAAACTCATCATAGTAGTTGATCATCTTCTTGTACGGAGACTTGCGGTCGTAGTATAGGCGCTCCAAACCACTTACCTCACTTGGCTTATACTTTGCTTCATAGCCCAAAAAAGGTATTTGGGAGACTTTGGTGGTATCCAGCTTCCAATCAAGGGGGAACTGCTTTTGTGTGAGTGTGCCTTGCTTTGCCTGTTGGCGTAAACGGCCAATTTCAGCAGCATCGCGGTGTACCGTCTCAATCATGTTCTCCATCAGCTTGTAAGTAGCCTTCACGCGTTGGTCGAATGGCTTGAGCATGTGCGTTTCCGGTACAAAGCCGATTGTGTTGTATAGGGTAGTATAGCCCGTGGCGTAGCGCGGCGACTCCATAAAACCGATAATACCTTCGTCTGGCGTGTCTCCGGCGTGGTTCATGTAGGGCACCATCGGGAATTTGTCCTGTTCCATGCCTTTATACAGCGTAGGCACCATTTTGCCGCTTAGATAATTGGCCAGCAGCGGGTGCAGCTTATTGTGTTGCGTGGCGATAAGCGTCATCACGTGCTGGTAATCTGCTCCGTTAGAAGTATGGTTATCCATGAACACGTCCGGGTCCCACTCTCTAAAGATCTCATGAAAGGTTTGGGCGTTTCGGGAGTCGGTTTTGATAAAGTCGCGGTTCAGGTCCAGGTTACGTGCATTACCCCGGAAGCCGTAACTCTCTGGGCCATTTTGGTTCGTGCGGGTGTGGCTGTTGCGGTTTAGTGAACCACCGATGTTGTATACCGGAATAATGATCAGCACAGTATTATCCAGCTGCTTGCGGAGCTTTTTGTTTTGCAGATAGTTGCGCACCAGCAGCATGGTTGCATCTATCCCTTCGGGCTCTCCTGGGTGAATGCCGTTCTGGATAAACAAAATGCGCTTGTCTTTTTGATGAAGTGAGGCAGGCTTAAAATCCTTGTCTGTAGATACCACCACCAGGTGCAGCGGGCGTCCTACATCCGTAGTGCCATAAGGCATCATTTTTACTTCTTCATACGCCTCGTCCAGTTGTTGGTACCATTGGATGGCTTCATCATAAGTGGCTGTCTGGTTGCCGTTGCCTTTCTCGTAGGGTGTCTTCAGGTCCTGTTTGCCTTGAGTAGGTCCGCCTGCACTTAAGAGTGCAGCGAGTAATAAGGTGGTTAGCATAGTTTAGTTTTGTGTGATAACAATGAGCTTGTAATGATAAGGATTTCTGAGGGGAAATGGTAGATTTATCCCAAACCCGTGGTTACAATTAGAGACTGTCTTGGTGTTTTCAGCTTATGCTTTTACGTCAGATACTGTTTCTGGATGGTTCAGCACTTGTGTCAGCTATACAACTATAATGCATTTCAGTAATGGACTGGAAAAAGCGCAACTCAAAAGGTATAGGCATAAAAACGCCTTCTCCTGTAGCTAGGGAAGGCGCAGTAAATTTATATGCTTCCAGCAGTTTATTGGTAGTAGCCGGACTTGGATCGTCTTTTTTCTTCTGAAAACATTTTGTGATCCAGGCTATACTTTCCCGGCCCTATAAATAGAAGCGAGAAGAAAAGTATACCTGCTTCCAGTGCATGCGAATAG
The DNA here is from genome assembly GCF_042678745.1 of Pontibacter rugosus. Classification (NCBI taxonomy): domain Bacteria; kingdom Pseudomonadati; phylum Bacteroidota; class Cytophagia; order Cytophagales; family Hymenobacteraceae; genus Pontibacter; species Pontibacter rugosus. The sequence goes on from NZ_JBHTLD010000035.1 coordinate 21,481, forward strand.
CCAGCAAAACCATCTCCAGCAGTGGCGTGTTTCGTAGTAGCAACCAGCATCGTAAGCACCAGCAAAAAGCAGGCTGGGCGAAAGAGTAAGCCTAACGCTAGCAGTAGACCACCCGCTGCTTCGGCAAAACCTGCCATAAATCCCCAGAAGGTAGGTGCAAAATCGATCCCCAGGCTTTGCATACTTTGCCCGATCATTTCCCAGCGCTCCGGGCCACCAGCCAACTTAGGCCAGCCATGAAGTATAAACATGATACCAATGCCCACACGGAGCAGTAGTAACCCAAAATGTCTTGATTTGTATCCTGAGCGAAGTATGGCCATAGAGACAAGTATACGAAGAAGCTACAAGTATCGCAACTGCTTAATATACCAAAACCCTTTTCACAAGCGTGTTGGCTGGCAGGTTTTTGGCATTAACACGTGCTAGCTGCTGCTGCGAAAGCTGGCTATGATCTATGATAAAACTCATGCCTGCTTCAGGTGCTATGGCAACCACGTTACCCTCCTCAAACGAAACAGAACTGATTTTGTAAGCCTGTTGTATCTCGCTATACTTAGATCCGACACCCATGCCACTGGCCGTTTTATAAGTCGGGCTGCGCACACTGATGCGCCAAATGCTACACTCCTGCTGGCAATCCTGCTCCACCAGTAAGCCTTTATGCTGCCCCTGTGGCGTAAGTAGGTAAGCAGTGCTCTGCTGCCCTTCCTGTGTAAGGGTAGTGTCAGTTATATGGAGGCCTGCAGGTACGTTGTTACGCAGCTGCTCTATCGGCATTCCGATTTTTATATTGCCTACGTGGCCTTTAGCTATGGCATAAGCAGCAGGTGCTGAACGCAAGTCTATAGCATCTGTGTCAATGTCTGAGCCTTGAAGTTCTGGTGTGGCTGCTTCGGCCTGGGTGGTGTTCTCTTCGTCTTGCTGCGACAGACAAGCTGCCATACTTACGCCTAATAGTATGGCATAAATAACATTTCGTATGATCATAGTTGATAGTGTTCTTCTTTCTCTGTTTAAACCTTGTGGTGCAGGTGGAGGTTGTAGTATATTAGCACGAAAAAGAAATTCGTTTATTTTGTCATACATCAACTATATATATTAAAATGGCTAAACCACTTATTCTTGTATCCAACGACGACGGCATTACTGCCCCAGGCATTCGCACACTTGTAAAGGTAGCCATGAGAGTAGGGGAGGTAGTAGTAGTCGCTCCCGACAGCCCTCAGTCTGGCATGGGGCATGCCATCACAATCGGAAATACCCTTCGGTTAGATAAATCTATTGCGCTGGAAGATTTAGGCGTTGAAGCCTATGAGTGCTCCGGTACACCAGCCGATTGTGTTAAACTAGCTAAACACCACGTGCTGCGCGATCGCCAACCTGACCTGGTCGTGAGCGGCATTAACCATGGTTCCAACTCCAGCATCAGCGTGTTGTATTCAGGCACCATGTCGGCGGCTATTGAGGCGGCTATAGAAGGTTTGCCTGCCATCGGTTTCTCGCTTTGTGACTATGGCCACGGAGCTGATTTCTCTCATACAGAAGAATATGTGGAGAAGATTATCCGTCAGGCAATAGAGCACAAAATACCTGCTAACACTGCCCTAAACGTTAACTTTCCTAAAAAGAGCGAGGAGCCTATCAAGGGCATCAAAATATGTAGGCAGGCACACGCTAAGTGGCAGGAGGAGTTTGATGAGCGCCTGGACCCGCACAACCGCAAATACTACTGGATGACGGGCAGCTTTGTAAACCACGATAAAGGAGAAGATACCGATGAGTGGGCTTTAGTAAACAACTACATTTCTGTAGTGCCTTGCCAGTACGACATGACAGCTTTCCACGCCATTGGGCAACTAAATGAGAACTGGGTGTTATAAAGTTTTCTAAAGTATGGCCAGGCTACGGAGCCTTTTAAAACAACTCCAAAGCTTGGCCATACTTTAAAACCTGATAGGGAGTTTATGAGGTGCCTTAACATTCTTTCCGTTTAGTATGGCAGGCCTCCATTTGCCACTAGTAAGCGCCACAATACGTAAAGCTTCCTTATCAAGCAAAGGCTCAAGCCCTCTTTTTATGTTAAGTTTTGATACAGTACCATCCTCGTTTACATCAAAAACAATTTCTACAACACCTTCTTTCTTAGCCTCACTTGGGTAGTTCCTGTTCTGTCTGATAAACTCTACCAATGCATCTATACCACCCTCAAAGGTGGGAACAGGTATTCTTAGCCCTATAGGTGGTGTAGGTTGGCTGAATTTGATAGGTAAGGTATAAAAGCAAGGTGTAGCCTTACCATTCATCATGCCAGCAGTCCAGCTGCCATTCATCGCATATACAGCCTGAACGCAGGCTTCATCTAAAACGGGATCTAGTTTCTGAATTACCTCCACGTTTTTGATAGAGCCATCTGCCTCAATCAAAAACTTCAGAACAACCTTGCCTTCTGGTTGTGAACTAGAATAAGGTATACTGGAACTTAAAAATTGAAGCATAGCTTGCTCACCACCCTTATATGAAGGCATCGGCTCAACCCAGAGGTAGGTTTTTTTAGCGCCTGTACTAGCTGCATGCTGAGCAATGGCAGGGCTGGTACAAAGTGCTGTACCGAGCAGCAGAAGGGCAGTATTAAGTTTGGTTTTCATGGAGGGTAAAAATAGAGCGTTCAAATATAGGAATATTTGCTGTGCTTTCGGTTTTACTCGCCACGCTTTTTCCCCTTGCTACAACTTCTGCTATACATACCAAACACAAGTTAACTAACGAGGCCTAAATTGGCGCAGGTGTTAACTTGTGTCTGAGCGTTCACTATACTTTTAAATCAACAAGGTAGTGTGGTTGATAGAAGTATAGTTGGCATTACATGTCTAATGCTTATTGCTTTTAGTACTTAAGAACTGCACAGGCAGATACATTTCGGCAGCCACAGGTTGTCCGTTCTTCGTGGCGGGCTGCCACTGCCCTGATGTTTGCTGCACTGCTACTGTAGCTGCCTCTGCAAGTTTGGCAAGTATGGTTTTGTTCTGCAGGTTGAAGGTAGAGGCATCCATATAATCCAGCTTTTCTCCGGGGCCAACTACTTTCTTTAGCTTCGTATTTTCCAGCTTGATGTTAGAAACACCTCCGTCTTTCTCTACTAAAAACTTTACCACTACCCTTGCGTTCAGGTGCTCTTGCTGCGCTTCTTCTGGTAGTTTCAGGTGCTGGTTGATATGGTTGAGCAACGCTTCCTGGCCACCCTTAAATTGTGGTTGCTGGTCTGGTGCCACACGGTCTTCAGCTTTTATAGCATATTTGATGGGCAATGTATACTGTACAGCAACAGTTTTTCCATCCTGTTTACCCGGCGTCCACATGCCATCCATCATACTGATAACACGTAAGGCTTCAGCATCAGTGCTGTTACTCAAACTCTTCACAACTTTGGCGTCTGTTACAGAGCCATCTGGGTTAATGACAAAGCCAAGCACTACTAAACCTTCTACACCTGCTTGAACGGCATCTTTCGGATAGCGGATGTTTTGCCCCAGGAACTTAAGCATCTCAGATGTGCCCCCTTTAAACTCAGGCATCTGCTCTACATAAGAATAAGGTTTTTCAGCTGTTTGGGCCATTGCAGTCGGGGCAGTAGCGAGTGCAGCAGTGCCCAGCAGTGTGGCAACAATAAATGTTTTTACGGTCTTTTTCATGATTAAATAGGTTTGTTTTTATACTTGATTAAAGGCAATAAATATCCTGTCCAGCCCTTGAAGGCTGAAAAAATGTACTAAAAAAGAAGTTTTATACTTTATTTGATGGCGAAGCGCACCGGTAGCATGTACCGCACCGGCACTGCTTTACCGTTCTGCCTGCCTGGTTGCCATTTGCCGTTCATGGTCTTCACCACGCGCATAGCTTCGGAATCTATACTAGGCTCCACGCTTTTTATTATTTCTACATCCTGCACCGAGCCATCCGCCCCGATGACCATACTCAGCACCACTAAGCCCTCTGCCCCAATCGCTTGTGCTTCTTGTGGGTATTTTATGTTTTGCCCGAGAAATTTTATCATCTCAGCTTCGCCACTTTTAAAAACCGGCATCTGTTCCACATAAGTATAAGGCTGTATTTTAGCAGGTGCAGCAGGTAAGTCAGTTGCGTTTTGAGATTTGCTTTCAGGCTGTGTTGCTGATTGGGAGGTGCTGAATCCGGCTGCCTCACCCGCAGGTTTTGCTGCTGTAGGTGCTGTGCTTAAAGCGGCGGCTGGGTTTCTTATTTCTTTTGCGTCCGAAGATGTTAAATAGGGTGGTGCCTGTGTAGCTGGTTGTTCAGATGTGCTGCTCAAGGTTTTAGACGCTGTTGCTGTAGAAGTATCTAGTGCTGCTGCTTTAGGCTGAGCCAGCAGTAGCGCCAAAGCTCCCAGCACAGGCAAAGTTAGCAGGGGGCGTAGCCAGTCCTGCTGCTGATTAAGCTTTTGTAGCATGCGGAGGCGCTTGAGTATCTGAGGCTTTGTGAAATGGCTGCCAATAGGTAAACCCATGTTTAGCAGCACCTCACGTGAGAGCAGCGTAGTATACTGCTGAGGCTGATGCTGCTGCACCACGGCCGCATCAGCCTGGTACTCGTGTACATCGCGCAGTTCCTGCTTCATCAGCCATACAAGCGGCTGAAGCCAAAGTATAGCAGTCAGGAATTCATAAAAAAGCACATCCCAGGTATGGCCGAACTGCACATGCGCCAGCTCGTGTGCCAGTACCTGCTCTTGTTCTGTTTTATTCAGGTGTTGTTGCTTACTCAGAAAAATGCTTTTGCCAAATGCAAAGCTGGGATAGGAGCTGTTTAAACTATAAATCAAAGCTCCATTGATAGCGGTGGTTGTGCTGACACTATGCTTTACCAAACGAATCTGCCATAGTTGCCAGGCCAGCTTTCCGAGCACAAAAAGAACGCCTGCCGCATATAAAACCGACAGCACAAGTGGCAAGGACAGGTTAGTAGCAGGCTTTACTTGCCAGGCTGTAACCGTAATTTCCTGCAGCTGTATGGCCTGCAACGCTTGCGTTACTGCTGCTTCTGACGAGAAAGCAGCTGGCCAGGTGAGCAAAGGCAGCAGCAACGCGACAGGAGGTGCCAGTAATAAGTATAGCCTGTTAAAGCCGAAATTATGCTGGCTACGCAGCACCGTGTAGTAGAACAGGTACAGTACCAGCAGGCCTATACTTGCCTTTAAAGTATAATCAAGTATTGCTTCCATGATCGTGCTCGTCTTGGTCTAAATCTTTTTTTACATGCTGCATCAGTTCATCCAGTTCTTTGGTGTCCAGGTTGTTGTCTTTGGCAAAAAATGAGACAAGCCTTTCAAAAGAACCGCCAAAGTAGCCGCTCATAAAGTTTTTAAGAAAAAAGCTTTTATACTTGTCCTGCGCCACCAGTGGGTGGTACCTATGTGATTTACCGAAGGCTTCATGACCTACAAATCCCTTTGTCTCCAGTATGCGCACTATTGTTGACACAGTGTTGTAAGCGGGCTTTGGTGCAGGTAGTTCTTCTATGATATCACGTACAAAAGCTTGCTCTAGCTTCCATAGCACCTGCATTATTTCCTCTTCTGCTTTGGTTAGTTCTTTCATCAAAGTATAAATAGCTGTAAATCTTAAGACTAAT